>JANNCK010000258.1:0-6362 GCA_031386545.1 Sphingomonadales bacterium | reverse complement strand
CGACGCGATGATCGCCGAATATGGTGGAACCCGCCTTGGGCGGCAGGAGCTGGACGGCGAGTTGATCGAGGATGCCGAGGGTGCGTTGTGGACGCGCGATATGCTGGAGGCGTGCCGGGTGCGGCCAGAGAACGGGGGGCTGCCCGAACTGGTGCGGGTCGTGGTCGGGGTCGATCCCCCGGCGGGGACGCTGTCCGGCAGCGGCGGCGATGCGTGCGGGATCGTGGTGTGCGGGCTGGGGCGTGACGGCATCGGCTATGTGATTGATGACGCGAGCGTTGCTTGCGCGTTGCCGCAGGGCTGGGCGCTGGCAGTGGCGCAGGCAGCGGCGCGACACGGTGCGGATCGCGTCGTGGCAGAGGCGAACAACGGCGGCAAGATGGTGGAGACCGTGCTGCGCGCGGCGGACAGCGGCCTGCCGGTGCGGCTGGTCCACGCCTCGCGCGGGAAAGCGGCGCGGGCAGAGCCGGTGGCGTTGCTCTATGCGGCGGGGAAGGTCCGCCATGCTGGCGCGTTTCCCGCGCTGGAGGACGAGCTATGCGGGCTGATCGCGGGCGGCGGATATGACGGGCCGGGGCGCTCGCCCGACCGCGCGGATGCGTGTGTGTGGGGGCTGAGCGAGTTGATGTTGGGGAAGGTGCGGGCGGGGCCGAGGGTAAGGTTGGCTTAAGATACGCGCTGGCAAATTTTTCAGTCGTTCAACATTGAATGTTGGTTAGAAAAGCCGTTAGCTATCTCAATCAGTGAACCCGGGGTTTGTATGACTGCAGAGATTGCTATTTTGAATAAAACGGCTGTCGCTCTCGCGGCAGATAGTGCTGTAACCATCTCTGCAGGAAGCAGTCAGGAAAAAATATACGACTCAGCCGACAAGCTGTTTGAGCTTTCTGATCACGACCATATTGGGGTGATGATTAATAATGATATGAATTTTATGGAAGCACCACTGCCAGTCCTGATAAAGAGATATCGAGCAATTTGTCCGAGATTTCCTCATGTGGAAGATGCGGCGATGCTTTTCTCGATTATCTTCATAAATTCGGAATTGAAGCTCCCGAAGGTGTAAAGCTGAAGCATCTTCGTGCCCAAGTTTATCCTGTAGTTGAGCTAATATGGAACCGATATCGGGATGCGCTCGATAAGCGTGTTTTTAGCGTGGACGCCGAGCCGCTGACAAAGGCATTTCCTGTGATAGCTGCCGAGTTGCTTGATGAGCAGATATCGGTCGTTGAGACGGCGATGAACCGGTTTGACGAGGCAAGTTTTATCGGCCCAGAGCAGACCAGAATTTCCGATGCCGAAATTTCATTGCTGGAAAATTTGATAACGGACGAACTGCCGACGGCAAATGCGGACCAAAAGAGTCGTGTTTTATCAATCATCAAAGGGAATATTGGCAAAGCAGGTTGGCGACAGTCTGCAACGGGCGTGGTGGTAGCCGGATTTGGCAAGGACGACCTTTTTCCAACGCTAGTCTCCTTCGAAGTTTATGGCGTGATCGGCAACCGGCTGACATATTCGAGAACGAATAACGTCGATATTGATCGTGCCGGTGATCGCGCGCGGGTGCTGCCTTTTGCTCAACGGGAAATGGTAGAGCGCTTTTTGTACGGACTGGATGCAGGAATTGAACGGAAAATTACAAATTTTTGTCGAAGCGCGGTTCCAAACATCCGGACTCAAATTGTTGATAGCTTGGAAATGGATGAGGCGGAGAGGGTAGCGCTGAACACCGTGGCGGAGACCGCCGAGCAAGGCTTCTTCGATGGGCTAGCTAAAGAGAGTTTCGCCGCAATTCGGGAGCAGTCACAAACCGAAATCGAGGATATGGTCGAATTTATGCCGATATCTGAAATGGCAAAAATGGCGGAGGCGCTGGTTAATCTGACTTCCATCAAGCGACGGGTGTCGCGAGGCATGGAAACCGTAGGTGGTCCGATCGATGTGGCTGTCATTTCTCGCTCGGACGGTTTTGTGTGGGTACGACGGAAGCACTATTTTCCACCAGAGTTGAACAATCGATATTTTAATCGTAACCGAAGTCGTGTTGATGGTGATCAGGAGTCGAGCGATGGAACGAACCTGTAATCTGGATACTTTGATCCGGGACGATGTCGCCAAACGTCGTCCGTTAGAAATGGACGACGATATGGGGGTAGCCCTTCGTGCTGCTGTTGAGGCTACTCGCGCAAAGATCGACGAAGCTTTTGCACACAGGGTAAAATTTGCAGCACGATTCAAAGATGCGTAACCGCTCTGAGTCGCAAAACACACCGACATAAATTTACCCCGCTTCGGCGGGGTTTTTGTTTTTCGGAGCACATCATGAAATTTTTCGGCTGGAAATCGGCCGGGCGCGAGGTTTCGCGTCCGGTGCTTTCGCGTGGGTTCAGCACTTGGGCGGGGGCGAATAATCTTGGCGAGTGGCCACGCGCCTATGAGCCGCAGGTGCGCGATGGCTATATCGGCAATCCGGTCGCGCAGCGGGCGGTGCGGCTGGTGGCGGAGAGCGTCGGGAGTGCGCCGGTTTTGGCGAGCGATCCTGCCGCGCTCGCGCTAATCGTGGCGAAATCGGGCGGGCAGTCGCTGATCGAGACAATGGCGATGCACTTGCTGTTGCATGGCAATGCCTATGTGCAGGTGTTGAGCGACGATGCGGCCCGCCCGCGCGAATTATTCGCGCTAAGACCGGAACGCGTGACGGTCGAGGCCGATGCGCGCGGGTGGCCGGCGGCGTTTCTGTACAAGGCGGGGACGGCGGTCACGCGGCTGGCGGCGGAGGATGCACGGGGCCACGCGGCGGTCATTCATGTGAAGACGGCGCACCCGCTCGACGATCATTATGGGCTCGGGTGCCTGGGCGCGGCGGCGGGGGCGATTGCGATCCACAATGCGGCGACGCGGTGGAACAAGGCGCTGCTCGACAATGCGGCGCGGCCCAGTGGCGCGCTGGTCTATGAGCCGGGCGAGCCGGGGGCGGTGCTGGCGGCGGAGCAATTCGCGCGGTTGCGGACGGAACTCGATGCGAGTTTTGCGGGCGCGGGCAATGCGGGGCGGCCGATGCTGCTGGAGGGCGGGCTGAAGTGGCAATCCTTGTCACTGTCGCCCGCGGATATGGACTTTGTCGGGCTGAAGGCATCGGCGGCGCGTGAGATTGCGCTGGCGTTCGGCGTGCCACCGATGCTGCTCGGCCTGCCGGGCGACGCGACTTATGCGAACTATCGCGAGGCGAACAAGGCTTTGTGGCGGCTGTCGGTGCTGCCGATGGCGGGGCTGATTTTGGAGGGGATCGCGCAGGGGCTGCGCCCGCATTTTGCGGGGCTGACCTTGGCGATCGACCCCGACAAGGTGAGCGCGCTGAGCGAAGACCGCGAGCGGCTGTGGGCGCAAGTCGAGGCGGCGAGTTTCCTGACGCTGAACGAGAAGCGGGCGGCGGTGGGGTTTGCGGCGATTGAGGTGCCAAAGCCGGTGGTTGCGCCGGAACCCGAGCCGAAAGTGGCGGAACCCGCCACGGCAGAGGAGGCTGCGCCGGTCGAGGTTAAGTTCAATCCCTGGCATGATCCGGACGACGGCAAGTTCACTTTTGCGGGGCAGGGCATGCAATCGGGGGGCGGCGATCATGACGCGCCCGCACGCCTCGCACGTCGGCCATCAAGCGCGCCTGTGCGCGCTGCTGGAGCCGGCACGACCCCATCAGCGAAGCGTGAGAAACCCAGTGCTCACTGGAAGCGCCTGTCGTCCGCCGAGCGTCTTGCCGATCCCAAGTTCAAGGCCGCCGCGCAATTTCACGCGATCGCGCAACGCGCTGTCTTGAGCGGTCAAGAGCGGGAACGATTCATTTACGGGGTCGGTGAAGGTCCGGACGGCCAGCTAAGCCGTCTCGAACGTCCGATCAGCGCCGAAATTCGGGGTCAAGTCGCCGCGACACTTGAAAGACTGGTCAAGAAACGTCTGGACAAGGGAGGCGGCTTTCCACCCGTCACCGAAGCAGAACTAAGACGCGGCGATACGCCGACGGCGCGGGCCTATGCCACGCTGGTCAAGACTGCCGTTGTCAACGCCTACAACGACCGCGAGCGACAGGCGCTGACCTTTTTCATCGGAAAGGGATGGCAGCCGCATCAGGCGGTGGCGATCGTCGCAAGCCTGAAGAAGGAGAGCTTCCTCGATCCGGGCGCAGTGCAGGGCGGCGGCCCAGGGCGCGGCATCGCACAGTGGACAGACGGCGATTCAAGGGCGGCGACATATGTCCGGCTTCACCCCGGAAAATCGATTCTCACCGCGAGCTTTACCGAGCAGCTTGAGTTTGTGAATCATGAATTGCATAACCCCACCCTGTCGAGGCAGAAGACGTTGACTGACGGAGGCTATCAGAGGGCAGGCAATAAGCTGCGAAAGTCGGTCGCGTTGACGGATGCGGTCATGATCGTTGTCAACGAGTATGAACGCCCGGGAGCGCGTGGGCAAGTTGCGGAACGGCAGAAAATCGCAAAAGAGATTTATGACTATTGGAGCAGGGTGAAGGGGTTTTTTCCGGCGACGGGGGGATAAGATCGAACATGTTAAGGCGGAAACTTTTATGCAGTCTACTGCTTATGGTCTTATGTCAGTGTTCGCCCGCGCACAAAAAAGTCGAAACAAGATACACCTTCGACGAAAAAAACGGATTCTATACTCAGTGTCAATTTGACGGCACTATAAATGGACAAGATGTGTATGATATGGAGCCGCAGCCTTATTTTTGGGTCGTGGGCCATGGTTTCGAAAAGAAAATCGACGGCCTCTGGTATCCGGATGTCTATCAATGGCGTGGCAAGAACGGTCGGAAGATCACCTTTGTGGTTCGGGACGGGACGGGTGGCATCGGCCAGTGGGGTTATTTGTCCGGAACGCTGAATGGCGAACGGGCCGGGGGCTTTACTATCGTGCCGCGGTACCACTGGGTGTTCAACACCTGGGATGGTGGTGCCGATCTCGAATGCCGACAGCCCGGCGGAGAGGACTAAGTTGCGTGCAACCGACGGCTACCCGTCGCTTCTGCTGTGAGGTCGATATGCCCGTTGCACTGAACCGGCTGTTGTTGTCGGTCTGTCTCATGTGCGCGTTGCCGTCCGAAGCTTTCGCGCGTGTGACTGTCAAAGAACTGTTTTACATCCTGAAGCGCGACGGTATTTCCAATTCGCTCGAACCCAGAACACGCATAACCAGCATCGGTCGTATACTGCTGGGCGGGCGTTGGTTCAGTTTCTTCTTTTACGATCATGTGACGCCCGCGACGAAGCACGGGTTGCGTCGCATTCTCGTGCTCGACGACAAAAAGCGATACGTTGGAGGTTACATGGTCCAGGAATATGGGAATTGTGTATTCCGCCCGTCAGTACTGATGTGCGAGGGCGAAGACCGCACGTTGTGGGTGGCGCTCGATTTCAAAGACGGTAGGCTTCCGTCGCGTGCCGTTATCGACGGGTTCGACACTATTCTCGAGAAGTAGGTCGGCCCAAAGGCTTAATCTGCCAAGTTGATGCCGCGCGGCACAGCCAGAATTTTCACCCAAAGCACCAAAGACCCAAAGAGAGCCGCGCTCTTTGGGTCTTTGGTGCTTTGGGTGAAACCCTTTCCTGCGCCTGCGGCGCTTACAGGACACATGACATGACAACCGAACAACAGGCGCTGCTTGAGGCAGCGTCGGAACTTGGCGCGCGCCGTGCGCTGGCGCGGCTGGGCTTGGCCGACGAGGCGGCGCGCGATGACATCAACGAGCTGCGCGAGCTGTTGAGTGCGTGGCGCGATGCCAAGCTTTCGGCGCGGCGCGAGGTGGTCAACTGGATCATCCGGGCGCTGTTTGCGGCACTGCTGATCGGGATCGCGGTCAAGCTCAACCTCACCGATCTGGTGCGCGGATGAGTGTGCGCTTTGCGGGATATGCGGCGCTGTTCGACCGGGTCGATCGCGGTGGCGATGTGATCCGGCGCGGCGCTTTTGCCGATGCGCGCGCGCCGGTGCCGGTGTTCTGGCAACATGATGCACGGCGGCAGGTCGGGACGGTCGAGATGCTCGGCGAAGATGCGCGGGGACTGCGCGTGATCGGGCGCGTCGATGCGCCGGTCACGCCGGGGACGGGCCTGTCGTTCGGCTACCGCGTCAATGCGGCACGTTACGGAACAAAGCGCGAACTAACCGATCTCGAACTGGTCGAGGTCAGTCTGGTCAAAAGTCCGATGCAGCCGCTGGCGCGGGTGCACGCGGTGGAAGGCGAGTCATAAATTCCTCCCCGGAACGGGGAGGTGCCCGAAGGGCGGAGGGGCCGCTCCCAACGCGCATAGCCTTCGCAAGTCGAGACCGACCCCTCCGTCAGCCCTGTG
>JANNCK010000194.1:0-1590 GCA_031386545.1 Sphingomonadales bacterium | reverse complement strand
GTGTCTTTCAGCACGACCGAGTCGCCAAAAGCGGTGTCGCCGCCGGGATTGACGATGCGGACATTGCCGATGGCGCGGACCTGGCCGGTCTTGCGGTTCCACACGACACGATCCGCGCGGACGCGGTTGCCCTCGCGTACCATCCGCACGTCACCGATCGCAGTGACGGTGTCAGTGTCGTTTTGATATTCGAGGCTGTCGGCGGCGAAGTCGATTTGTTCGGCGGGCTGCTCAGGCGTTACGGCAGCCGCACCCGTGCCTGCAACAACGGTCTGGGCATGGCCAGGCCCGGCAATGGCAAGCCCCAGCATGACACTGGTCAGGCCCGCCGTTGTCCCGATTACCTTTGCAGTTCTTGCCACACAGCCTCGCACGCACCTGAGAACGGCGGCACCTGTCGTGCGCCGGATCACATCGCGCCTATCGCATCCGACAAGGGGCCAAGGCAATCGGGCTTTTGCACGCTTCACCGCGCCCAGCTAACAGCAACGTGTTGCCGAGTCGGTAATGCCCGACCGTTGTTGCCAAGGAATGTCCCCGATTATGATCGTCGAATTCGCCGCCACCCGTCCCGATACCGCCACAACCATCGTGATTCCCGTTGCGAAGGGCGGGTTGGCTGAACGTATCACCGGGGAGGATACCGCCGAGGGGCTGCGTGCCGCAGCCGCGCTGTCACGCTTCGAGGGAGAGGCCGGAACGCTTGCCGAATATATTGATACGCGCGGCGGTGCCGCACGGCGGATTTTGCTCGCCGGAATTGGGGGCGAGAGCGAGAGCGATGCGGTGAAGGCAGGCTCGGCGATGACGGCAAAGCTGCTCACTTCCGGCGAGACCGCACTGGTGCTTGACGCCAGCGGCATTGCGACGCCGGTTCTGACGCGGTTACTCGAAGGGGCCGTGCTGCGCGGCTGGCGCTATGACCGGTACCGGACCCGACTGCCCGCGATGCAAAAGCCGACGCTGGACAAAATCGTGGTCGCGGGTGCCGGTGAGAGCGCAAGCGAGGCGTGGGTCAAGGCCGCTGCTGTGGTCGATGGCGTCGGCTTTGCCCGCGAACTGGTCACTGAACCGGCGAACATCATCTATCCGGAAAGTTTCGTCGAACGCTGCCAGCGGCTGACCGCGCTCGGGGTCGAGCTGCAAGTGCTCGACGAAGACGCCATGACCGCCGCGGGCATGGGTGCTTTGCTCGGGGTCGGGCAGGGCTCTGTGCGCCCGTCGCGACTGCTGGTCATGAAATGGGATGGTACCGGCGGCGCAACCAAGACCCCGGTGGTGTTCGTCGGCAAAGGTGTGACTTTCGACACCGGCGGCATCTCGCTCAAACCCCCGGCCGGTATGGAAGACATGAAGTGGGACATGGGCGGCGCGGCGGCAGTTGCGGGGGCGATGATGGCGCTCGCGGGCCGCAAGGCAAAGGCCTATGTCGTCGGTGTGTGCGGGCTGGTCGAGAACATGCCCGACGGCAATGCACAACGCCCCGGTGACGTCGTGACGTCAATGTCAGGCCAGACCATCGAGGTCATCAACACCGACGCCGAGGGGCGGCTGGTGCTATGCGATGCGATCACTTGGGTGCAAAAAAAC
>JANNCK010000193.1:0-1655 GCA_031386545.1 Sphingomonadales bacterium | reverse complement strand
AGCCGAAGTCCGAAAAGCCGAAGTCCGAAAAGAAGGTGCCGCCTGATGGAAACGCGATCAAACCAGGTTCTTGTCGGGAGCGTCGTGCTTACGCTGCTCGTTGCGATTGCGCTGTTCCTCGTCTGGCTGTCGGGTGTGTCGGGGAGCAACACCAAGACCTATGATATTTTCTTCAAGCAATCGGTTGAGGGGCTGGCGACAGGAGCGACCGTGACCTTTTCGGGCGTGCCGTCGGGCCAGATTACGGCCATCGAGCTGTGGAAAGAAAATCCGGAGTTCAAGCGCGTCCGGGTCGAGCTGAAGAACGACACCCCGATCTTGCAGGGGACGACGGCGACAATATTGGGCAGCTTTACCGGCCCGTCGTCGGTGGTCCTCGACGGCGCGATCAAGGGCGCGCCGCCGATCACCGATCCCGGCCCCGCTGGCGTCCCCGTCATCCCGACCAAGCGCGGTGGCCTCGGCGCATTGCTGAGTTCGGCACCCCAATTGCTCGAACGCATCTCGACCCTGACCGAGCGGTTGACCGAAGTACTCAGCGACAAGAACCAGAAGTCGTTCTCGGGCATCCTCGCCAATGTTGATCGCCTGTCCGGCGACCTCGCCAACCGGGGACCAGAGATTGCCGCGACGATTGCCGATACCCGCCTTGCCGTGAAGCAAGCGGGCGTTGCCGCCGAAAAGATCGGCAATCTGGCCCAGACCGTCGATGGCCAGGCGGGGCCACTCATCACTGATATGCGAAGTGCCATAGCCTCGGCGAACCGCAGCATGTCGACGCTCGACGCGACCTTGAAAGATGCGCAGCCGGGTGTGCAGGCGTTTTCGAAACAGACACTGCCTGAAATCGGCCAGCTCGTCCGCGACCTGCGCGTCATGGCCGAAAGCTTGACGGCAGTGGCCGGCAAAATCGATCAGGGCGGGGCAGGCAGCATCATCGGCGGCCCGCGCTTGCCCGATTACAAGCCCAAGGGAGACCGCAAATGATCCGTCCGCTATCGCCCCGTTCCAGTGCGGTTTGTCCCCGTGCGGTTTATCTCGGCGCGATTTGTGCGCTCCTTGCGCTCGGCGGGTGCGTCAGTTTCGGCGGCAAACCGCCCAAAACGCTGATGACGCTCACCACGGCGGCGGTGGTTCCGACTGAATCGGTGCGCCAGGCCTCGTCCGAAAACACGGTTTTGATCCTGACCCCCACGGCGAGCGCCGCCGTTTCGACGATGCGCATCCCGGTCTATGACGGTACGACGCTTTCCTATGTTGCCGACGGCGCGTGGAACGAGCCGCCCGCCCGCGCGATCCAGCGGTTGCTGTCCGAAACCGTGATGGCCCGCACCGCAAAGGTCGTGCTTGATCCGCGCCAGTTCGGGGCGAGTCCGGCAATGCGGCTGTCGGGACAGATTCAGCGATTCGGGATTGATCCCGGCGCGATGCAGGCTGTCATCACCTTCGACGCACAATTGTCGCGCGAGGCCGGACGGGTCGAGACACGGCGTTTTGAAGCGAAGGCATCGGTTGGCGCTATCGATGCGGTGCAATCGGGCGCAGCCCTCAACCGCGCGGCAAACGACCTTGCCGCGCAGGTCGCCGATTGGGTGAAATAGGCCTTAGACGAGCGACTTCGACGCCTGTTCGAACACGTCCTTCGACACGCCGGG
>JANNCK010000180.1:0-2563 GCA_031386545.1 Sphingomonadales bacterium | reverse complement strand
GAGCTGGGGGATCGTCGGCCAGTCGCTGAATTCCTTGATGCCCTGACGGACACCCATGTCCTGCAGCACGTCGACGCTGCCGAATTCGACGCCGAGGTGTTCGAGGATCGCCACCGCCTTCGACGAAAAGCCGCATTGCGGAAACAACGGCGTGCCCTTCATGAACAGCAGCACGTCGTTCTTGGCGACGAGGTCGGCGATGCGGGCTTGGGAGTCGTCGGTCATGGGTCGGTCCTTAATCTGGTGTCGCGCACGAAAGTTGCAGCGCGTGGAGTTCGCCACCCATCCGCCCACCAAGCGCGGCATAGACCGCCTTGGTCCGGGCAATGCGCGACTGGCCGGCAAAGCTCGCGGCAACGACCTTGGCGGCATAGTGATTGCCGTCGCCCGCAAGGTCGGTGATCTCGACGGCGGCATCGGGGATGCCCGCGACGATCAGCGCCTGTATGTCAGCGGCGGCCATCGCCATTACTGGCTTTCCATCAGCTGGCGGCGCGCCTCGACCGATTTGTCGGCCAGCGCAGTGCGGATCGCGGCTTCGTCGGTATCGACAGCGGCCGCGGTGAGATCGCCGAGCACCTTGCGGATCACATCATCGTCGCCGGCTTCCTCGAAATCGGCCTGCACCACCGAGGTCGCATAGGCAGTCGTTTCCTCGGGCGTGAGGCCCATCAGCCCCGCCGCCCACTGCCCGAGCAGCTTGTTGCGCCGCGCCGTGACGCGGAACGCCATGTCCTCGTCACGGGCATATTTGGTTTCGAAGGCGCGCTCGCGGTCGTCGAAGTTGGTCAAGATGGCCTCCAGTTGGCGATAAGGTAAAATAGGGTCAGCCGAGCGTCACGACAACCTTGCCAATCGCTTTGCGGCTGGCGAGGTGTGCGATGGCGTCGCCGCCGCGCTCGAAGGTGAAGGTTTCGGTGACCTTTGGCGCGATCTTGCCCTCGGCCCACAGGCGGAACAGGCGCGCGATATGGTCGGCGTTCTTGTGCGGCGAGCGTGCCGCAAACGCCCCCCAGAACACACCGCAAACGTCGCAACTTTTGAGCAAAGTCAGGTTGAGTGGCAGTTTGGGGATGCCCGCCGGGAAGCCGACAACGAGATAGCGCCCCTCCCATGCAATCGAGCGCAGCGCCGGTTCGCAATAATCGCCGCCGACCGCGTCATAAACCACGTCCGCGCCGTTCGGGCCGAGGACCGCCTTGAATTTGTCGGCCAGTGCCTTTGATTGGTCGCGATCAAACGGGGCCGAGCCGTAAAGCACCACATCGGACGCCCCCGCCGCGCGCACCGCCGCCGCTTTCTCCTCGGTTGATACCGCACCAATCACCCGCGCGCCAAACGCAACGCCAAGCTCAACCGCGGCAAGGCCGACACCGCCCGCAGCACCCAGCACCAGTAAAGTCTCGCCCTCTATCAACCGTCCGCGATCAACCAGTGCATGGATCGACGTCGCATAGGTCAGCAGCAGCGCCGCGCCATCTTCAAAGCTGCGCCCTTCGGGCAAATGATAAGCCGAAGCCGCCGGAATTGCGACCTTTTCGACGAGCCCGCCATGGCCGGTTACCGCAATGACGCGGTCGCCGGTTTTGAAGCCGGTCACGCCCTCACCCACTGCCTCGACGATACCGGCAATCTCGCCGCCCGGTGCAAACGGACGTTGCGGCTTGATCTGGTATTTATCCTCGATGATGAGGACATCGGGAAAATTGATCGCGCAAGCCTTCACCGCGACCAGCAACTGGCCCGGACCCGCTACCGGAGCGTCGATCTCGCGCATCTCCAGGGTTTCGGGGCCACCAACTGCTGTCGAGAGTAATGCTTTCACGCCGCCATCTCCGGTTTCAGCCACGGTCGTGCCGTCGCAATCTGTCCCTCGTAGTTTCCGATTGCCGCGCCGCTGGCAAGCGTCAATCCAATCTCGTCGGTGCCATTCAACAAACATGACTTCCGAAACGCGTCGATCTCGAAAGTGTAGCGATCCTGAAAGCGGGTCGTGACGGTCTGGTGTTCGAGGTCGATATGCACAGGGTCGCCCTGCGCGGCAACGATCATCAGCCGGTCAATGGCGGCTTGTGGCAGCACCACGGTCAGAATGCCGTTTTTGTAAGCGTTCCCTGAAAATATATCGGAAAAGCTCGGTGCGATCACCGCCTTCACGCCCATGTCGTCTAGCGCCCATGCCGCATGTTCGCGGCTCGACCCGCAGCCGAAATTATCGCCCGCGATCAGCACCGGCGCGCCTGCATATGCCGGATCGTCGAACACATTGCCGTCTTCCGCCCGCACCGTCTCGAACGCGCCCTTGGCCAGCCCCGCGCGGGTGATGGTCTTCAGCCAGCGCGCAGGGATAATCACATCGGTATCGACGTTCTTGCGCCCGAACGGGTAGGCGCGGCCTTCGATGGTGGTGACGGGGGTCATTGGGTTTCCGTTAGAATGGCGACGCCCACGGATCGAGCGGCGGCACAGAGCTGTTTGTCGATACTGGCAAGCGGCAAGCCACGGCGCTCTGCCAGTTCCAGATAGTAAGTGTCGTACACGGTCAAGCCGTGGCTGCGTGCCA
>JANNCK010000169.1:0-1991 GCA_031386545.1 Sphingomonadales bacterium | reverse complement strand
CGAGTCCCAGCCCACGACCGCGCGGCGCGGCGTCGCCCCGCTCGCCAGCCGTACCGTCAGCGCCTGCACCTCGACCAGCACGGGCCGCGTCCCCTCCAGCGCCGGAAACACCGCTGTGCCCGTCACCGATTCGCCCCGCGTAGTCAGAAACAGCGACGACGGATTGCCGACTTCGCCCAGCCCGCCCTCGCCCATCGCGAACACGCCAATTTCGTCGGTTCCGCCAAAGCGGTTCTTGATCGCGCGCAGGATTCGGTATTGGTGCGACCGCTCGCCCTCGAAGCTCAGCACGGTATCGACCATATGCTCCAGCACGCGCGGCCCCGCGATGCTGCCGTCCTTGGTCACATGCCCGACCAGCACCACTGCCGTCCCGCGTTCCTTGGCAAAACGGATAAGCTCGCCCGCCGAGGCGCGGACCTGCGACACCGTGCCCGCCGCACCCTCGATCAGGTCGGAGTGCATCGTCTGGATCGAATCAATCACCAGCAGATCGGGGGCACCACCGCTCCCGCTTGCCGGGCCGGACATCGAAGACGCAAAAGTCGCTAGAATATCGCGCACCGACGTCGCACTCGCCAGACCGACCGGCGCATGACCCAGCCCCAGCCGCTGCGCGCGCAACCGCACCTGATCGGCGGCTTCCTCCCCCGACACATAGACCACCCGCTTGCCCGCCAGCGCCAGCTTTGCCGCCGCCTGCAACAGCAGCGTCGATTTCCCGATACCCGGATCACCACTCATCAAGGTCGCCGACCCCGCCACAAAGCCACCACCAAGCGCGCGATCAAATTCGGCAATCCCCGACGGCATCCGGTCGGGCAGCTTGGTCACGCTGTCGAGCGCCACCAGACTGACCGCACGCCCGCCCTGTTGCAGGTTGTGCCGCGCCGAAAACGCCGTCACCACCGCGCCCGCATCCTCGACCAGCGTATTCCATTCGAGGCAATCGTCGCACTGCCCCGCCCATTTCGACGCGACCGACCCGCAGGCCTGGCAAACATAACGCTTCTGGGGTTTGGCCATTTTTGCTCCGCGTGCGAACGAAGCAAGAACGTAGCGCGTCATTGACCGCTCTGCAACCATAGTGCGGAACAGCGAAGCAGCGGACTTGCAAACCGATGATGACGGGCCACCCGGTTTGTGGGGAAGGTGACCCGTCATCGATGGTTCGCGGGGCCGATCGGGGGGACCGGCACCGCTGTATCGGGGGACCATTCCCGATAACTGAAACAATAGTCACCGAATGTTACTTCGGAACCAATGCCACCCTTCGTGCATTACGGTATTTGTTATGCACATTTTGATTCATATGCCTATCATGTACGCTTAACGAGAAGGTAAAATGAGATGAACGCAGTTCCCGTTTATATCATTGACGACGAACAACAGGTTCGGACGATGACCAGTCAGATGGTTCAGGAATTGGGATATCTGAATTACCCCTTTGCCACCGCCACCGACTTTCTCGACGCGCTACCCCATCTCAAGCCCGGCTGTGTGCTGGTCGATTTACAGATGGAGGACATGTCGGGCATCGACCTGATTCGCGCGTCTTCTGCGGTCAGGTCGTCGTTTCCGGCCATTTTGGTGACCGGCCATGCCCAGGTTGGCAATGCGGTGGAGGCGATGCAGGCCGGCGCGCTCGATGTCCTGCAAAAACCGGTTGCGCTGGATCGGCTTGAGGGCGCGCTGGCGGCGGCGTTCGACAGCCTGTCGGCGCATACCCCGCCATCGCTCGAAGACGCTGCCCCGATGCTGGCCTCGCGCCACGGCATGACAAAGCGCCAGACCGCCGTCCTGCACGCCCTTGTCGCGGGTAAATCGAACAAACAGATTGCCGCCGATCTCTCGCTTTCCACCCGTACCGTCGAAATGCACCGCGCGGGCGTCATGGCAAAGCTGGAGGTGAACAGCTTGCCGGCCCTGCTGCGGATGCTTGTCGCGGAAACCGTGCGGGTGCCGGAGCCACCGCGCGGACTGGCCGGCGG
>JANNCK010000145.1:0-1615 GCA_031386545.1 Sphingomonadales bacterium | reverse complement strand
GGTCGGGTCAGCCTCGTGGCGCAGGACCACCCCATCAACGACCGCTTCGTCGACGATCCGCCCCCCACACAGGTCGATGACACCGCCGGCATCATGGTTGCCGGTTACCCACACCCAATCGAGCGAACCCGTCAGGGCGCGGAGCATCGATTGCGCTTCGTCGGGGAGCCGCGCGCAGCCTGCCGCGTCGTGGAAACTGTCGCCCAGACACCAGAGTTCCGTCGGCGTGCACGCCGCGACCAGCGCGGTCAGATCGGCCAGCGTTGCCAGTGAGTCATAGGGCGGCAGCATCTGGCCGCTTTTGGCAAACCAGCTCCCTTTTTCGAGGTGCAAATCAGCGACGACCAGCGCGCGGCGGGCGGGCCACCACAGCGCCCGCGCCTCTAAAGCGGCGTAGTCTTGTCCGGCGAACGAAAAGCGAACCATTCACGTCGGCTAGAGTCCGAGCTGCCGTCGGGCAAGAGGAAGTGGACCTTGCGCTGGGCGAAATCGACCGAGACGCGCCGAAAGACGCGCAGTGTGTCCATGCCGAGCAGCATCGCGGGTTTGTTCAGCAAACCGAACTTCTTGAACGGATGGGCGTCAACAAAGGCGACTGCGACATCGGTGATCGTGAACCCGCCGATGCGGATCGCATCAACCAGCGCAAGTTCGGCAGGAATACTCGCCCCCGTTACGTCCGTCATTTTCATCGGAATAAAGTTGCGGACCTTTTTGCGCCTCGCCAACATCTGGCGCAGCGCCAGATTGCCGACGCTGTTTTGCGCACCCGAGTCGATGATGACGGTGATCGGGACACCGCCAATGTCCGAATCGACGAGGATCAACTGACCGAAACGCGAGCGCGCCGTAACCACGATCATGTCGTCGTCGCGACGTTCTCTGGCCGCTTTGGAATCGGTGACGGTGAACGTCCCCTTGTTGAAATCCATCACAACACGGCGACCCTGAAGACTGTCGATCCCGAGCAATCCTTTTGCGCCGAGATTCGCTTCGGCCAGTGCGGGTGCATCGAAACCGTCATTGCGCCCGCCACCAACTTCAAGCGTGGACACGCGCACCGTCCGCACCTGGCCGACGCCGACCATAGTGTGCATGGTCGCGCTTTCACCAGCTTTCAGATCGAGATGAGCGGCAAGTTCGCGCGACACCACGGTGCGGTTTGCGCCGGTATCGACAACAAAAGGATATGGACCCTTGCCATCGACGGTAACGGGGACCGTCATGCGGAACGTGCGGTCGATACCCGCGTCGATAACTGTCGCGGGGCCGTCGATTGCCGTCGAATTGTCCTGGGCGATAGCTGACGTTGACGACAGCAGCGCGGCAAGGGCGAGCGCGAAACGGGGGACGTTCATGTCCTTTTACCTCTCGGCATCAGAGAATGACGCAACTTAGGCACGATGGACAGCACAATCTCGTGTCAGTCTAAATCACCATCCGCTTGAGCGTCGCCACCGTGTCCGCCTCTGCTGCCGGTTTGTCGGTGCGGATGCGGTGGATGCGGGGAAAGCGCATTGCGATCCCCGATTTGTGGCGCGACGAGGTGTGGACCGAGTCGAACGCGACCTCCAGCACCAGCGTCTTTTCGACTTCGCGTACCGGCCCGAAGCGC
>JANNCK010000133.1:0-4741 GCA_031386545.1 Sphingomonadales bacterium | reverse complement strand
GTCGGCGGCAAGTTCGAGCAGCCAGCGCTGGTCGATCTCAAAGCTCGTCTTGTACGTCGCCTTTTCGTCCACATCGAGGAAATCGAGATGCTGGACCGACCCGCCCTGTTCGAGGATCGAATTCCACACCGCGTCGCTGTTCTTCGACTTCGTGCTCAGCAGCTTTTCGAGATACGGATTGCGGATCGAGAAGCTGCCCGACAGCGTCTTGTGGGTGTAGATGTTCGCCGGGATCGGCTCGATGCACGCGCTGGTCCCGCCGCAGATGATGCTGATCGACGCGGTCGGCGCGATCGCCATCTTGCAACTGAACCGCTCCATCACGCCGCGCTCTTCGGCATCGGGGCACGGGCCGCGCTCGGCGGCGAGCAGCATCGACGCCTCTTCGGCCTTCGCGCTGATGTGCTTGAAGATTTTCAGGTTCCACGACTTCGCCATCGCGCCCTCGAACGGCAGGTTGCGCGCCTGCAGAAAGCTGTGGAAACCCATCACGCCCAAGCCCACAGAGCGTTCGCGGCTGGCGCTATACTTCGCCCGCGCCATTTCCGGCTCTGCACGCTCGATGTAATCGGACAGAACATTGTCGAGGAAGCGCATAATATCCTCGACGAACATCTTGTCGCCGTTCCATTCATCCCATGTCTCAAGGTTGACCGACGACAGGCAGCACACCGCCGTGCGGTAATTGCCGAGGTGATCCTTGCCCGTCGGCAAAGTGATCTCGCTGCACAGATTCGATGTCGAGACCTTCAGCCCCAGTTCGCGGTGGTGGCGCGGCATCGCGCGGTTCACCGTATCGCCGAAGACGATGTACGGTTCACCGGTGGCCAGCCGCGTCTCGACCAGCTTCTGGAACAGACTGCGTGCATCGACCGTCTGGCGGACGCTGCCGTCCTTGGGGCTGAGCAGCTTCCATTCATTGCCATCGCGCACCGCTTCCATGAACGCATCGCTCAGCAGCACGCCGTGATGCAGGTTCAGCGCCTTGCGGTTGAAATCGCCCGACGGTTTGCGGATTTCGAGGAATTCCTCGATCTCGGGGTGCGAGACGTCGAGATAGCACGCCGCCGAGCCGCGCCGCAGCGACCCCTGCGAGATCGCCAAGGTCAGCGAATCCATCACCCGCACGAACGGAATAATGCCGCTGGTCTTGCCGTTCAGGCCCACCGGCTCGCCGATGCCGCGGACATTGCCCCAATAGGTGCCGATGCCGCCGCCGCGCGACGCGAGCCAGACATTCTCGTTCCAAGTGTCGACGATGCCTTCGAGACTGTCGGGAACGCTGTTCAGATAGCACGAGATCGGCAATCCACGTCCGGTACCGCCATTCGACAGCACCGGCGTCGACGGCATGAACCACAGCCGCGAGATATAATCATAGAGCCGCTGGGCGTGCGGCTGGTCATCGGCATAGGCCGACGCGACGCGCACGAACAAATCCTGATAGCTCTCGCCGGGGAGCAGATAGCGGTCCTTCAGCGTTTCCTTGCCGAAATCGGTGAGCAGCGCGTCGCGCGAATGATCGACCTCGACCGCGTACATCTGTGGATGCACGCCACCCGATGCAGGCGCATCGACCGAAGCCGACGCCGCAGCGGTTGCCGCACCCGTCATCGCCTCTGCCATCAGCGTGGCCGTTTCCGCGCTCATATCGCCTCTGCCATCGGTATCCCTGAAATCCATCATTATCGCCCTTGTTTCGGGGGCTGGCCCCGTTCCGCCGATCCGCAATCCAACACTTGTTCACGACTCGGGGCTGAACCCCGGTTCTACACGTTTTTGCAGCAATGAGCGAACAAAACGGGAATTGTCCCCGTTATCCACAGCGCGCAAATCGCCCTTGCAGAATCGCGTTCTGCATCGTCGAAATACTAGCTGTAGTGTTGGCCCACTGCCCCGAACCGCTAGCTATAGTGGCTCAACCAGTTTCAGACGCAAGAGGGTAAATGACGGGGTCACCACTCGTTTCGTCGCAGTTTCGATTCGTCTCACCGATGCTGCAACGCAGCGACGCGCCGGACTTGCGTCGTTTTCGCGTCGCGCAAGGGAACGGGGGACGAACGAAAATATATTCTGTGAAATGGTCAAAGTGCCAAAAGCACCGTCACCTCATCGCCTTCACTCAATTTCTCGGCTTTGCGGACGCTGGCTTTGACCGGCAACAGATAGCCGCTGACGTTTTTGCTGGGGAATACCGAGGTTTGCCATTCGGTACCCCCAATCGTCGCCCGTACATAGACCGATCCCCACGCTGCGGTGCGCCCCGGTGCCGCGACGCGGATCGCTTCGGCCACGTCACCGTTGATGGTGATGAAATGCCACGCGGTCTTGGTTGGGGTGCCGTCCTTGGCCGCCCCGCGCCACAGCCATAGCGGGCCACTGAACTGCCAGCTGCCCCCGCCGGCAGCTTCCTCGCCCAGTTCCTCGCGCAGAAAGCGGACGAGTTCGGGGTCGAGCGGGGCGTTAATGTTCTTCATCGGCTTTTCACTCCCCCCGCGCCGTTCTAGGGCTGTTGCGACCCAAGCGGAACAGGGACTGTCCCCGCTTGGGGACTGTCCCTCCTCACCTTGGCGGGGACAGTCCCAAAGCGGGGACAGTCCCCGGTGCTTTACCAACGGAGCCGAGGCATGACCGTCACTATCACCGAATCCGATCTCATCGCCATCGGCGAAGCTGACCTCATCGAAAGCGTCGCGGACGCGCTGCAGTACATCAGCTATTTCCACCCGATGGATTACATCCGCGCGCTGGGCGTGGC
Organism: Sphingomonadales bacterium; assembly: GCA_031386545.1. Classification (GTDB taxonomy): domain Bacteria; phylum Pseudomonadota; class Alphaproteobacteria; order Sphingomonadales; family Sphingomonadaceae; genus Sphingomonas_O. Next base: position 1,983 of record JANNCK010000133.1, on the reverse strand, counting down.
CTATGAGGCCGAACAAGGCCCCGCCGCCAAGGACGCCATCGCGCAGATCCTGACCAACAGCCGCATGTGTGCCGAGGGACACCGACCGATCTGTCAGGACACCGGCATCGTCACGGTGTTCGTCAAATGGGGGCAACAATGCGTGCTCGACAGCGCGCGGTCGCTGCAGGACGTGATCGACGAGGGGGTCCGCCGCGCCTACCTCCACCCCGAAAACAAGCTCCGCGCCTCGATCCTCGCCGACCCCGCCTTCACGCGGGTGAATACCAGGGACAACACCCCCTGCGTGCTGTCGGTCGAAATGGTCCCGGGCAACAAGGTGTCCATCGACGTCGCGGCCAAGGGCGGCGGCAGCGAGAACAAGTCGAAGTTCAAGATGCTCAACCCGTCGGACAGCATCGTCGACTGGGTGCTCGACATGGTCCCGCAAATGGGTGCGGGCTGGTGTCCGCCGGGGATGCTCGGCATCGGCATTGGCGGCACGGCGGAAAAGGCGATGCTGCTCGCCAAGGAATCGCTGATGGGCCATATCGACATGGCCGAACTGAAAGCACGCGGCCCCAAAACCGACATCGAAAAGCTGCGCGTCGAGATTTTCGACCGGGTCAATGCGCTTGGCATCGGCGCACAGGGGCTAGGTGGCCTCGCAACGATCCTCGACGTCAAGATCATGGATTACCCGACCCACGCCGCGTCGAAGCCGATCGCGATGATCCCCAATTGCGCCGCGACCCGCCACGCGCATTTCACTTTGGACGGGTCGGGGCCGGTGTTTCTCGAAGCGCCCAAGCTCGACGACTGGCCCGACGTCCACTGGACCCCCGACGCGAGCGCGATCCGCGTCGATCTCGACACGCTGACCCCCGCCACCGTGCAGGGCTGGAAGCAGGGCGACCGGCTGCTGCTCAACGGCAAGATGCTCACCGGCCGCGACGCCGCGCACAAGCGGATCAAGGACATGTTGGGGCGCGGCGAAGCTCTCCCCGTCGAGTTCCGCGACCGCGTCATCTATTACGTCGGCCCGGTCGATCCCGTCGGCGAGGAAATCGTCGGCCCCGCCGGTCCGACGACCGCGACGCGCATGGACAGCTTTATGGACATGATGCTCGAACAAGGGCTGCTCGCCTGCGTCGGCAAAGCCGAACGCGGCCCCGCGGCGACCGCCGCCATCGCCAAGCACAAGAGCGCGTACCTGATGGCGGTCGGCGGCGCGGCGTATCTGGTGGCGCGCGCGATCAAGGGGTCGAAGGTGGTGGGCTTCGCCGATCTCGGTATGGAGGCGATCTACGAATTCGAAGTGAGCGATTTCCCGGTGACGGTGGCGGTGGATAGCGCGGGGAACAATGTCCACACGCTCGCGCCGCAGGTGTGGAGCAAGAAGATCAGGGAAGAGCGGTTGTTGGAACTTTCGACGTAGCTACACGGTAACTCTCGAATCTCTGATTCAAATGCTCGTTATTGTGCTTATGAGAATGTGCCTCACAACGAGGAAACTCAGATGACTCGCGCTGCCAAACTGATCAACCGCATCGAAAACGAACGCTACCGACCGAAATTCGCAGAGTTCGAATGGCTCATCGACGCGGTCGGTTTTGAACTTCGTAGCCGCAAAGGCAGCCACAGAACATATCGGCATCCCGCCGTTCCGTATATTGTGACGATCCAACCGAAAGGAAATATGGCGCAGGATTATCAAGTCCGCGATTTTCTTGCTAAGGTTCGGCAGCACAACCTGCTGGACGACGAACTATGACGGCGCATTACCACATCGACCTCTTCTGGTGGCCCACTGACGAGTCATGGGTAGCCAATGTGCCCGATCTTCCCGGATGCAGCGCGCACGGCGACACGCCCGAGGACGCGATCCGGGAAATTCAGGTCGCAATAGAATTGTGGCTGGAGGTCGCGCGCGACGCGGGTGACCCGATTCCGGCCCCTTCGTATCGGTCTGAGGTTTCGACGCTCGCCAAAGCTGCGTAACGA
>JANNCK010000124.1:0-3928 GCA_031386545.1 Sphingomonadales bacterium | reverse complement strand
GTTCTGGAGCAGGCCCCCCGCAATCGGCACGATAGAGGGCGTCACATTGGAATAGGTCGTAAAAGCCCCGCCGTTCGGCCCGCCAAACGCGAGCTGAATGCCGAGCTTTTTCGCCGCCGTATCCGAAATTTCGACGATAATTGCTTCGACCAGCACCTGTTCGCGGCGGGTATCAAGCTGGCGGATGACTTCGCCGAGGGTGCGCTGCACATCGGACGAGGCGGAAATAATGATCGCGTTGGTGCCCTCATAGCGCGCGATAATGGCGGGTGAACGGCTGGCGCCGGTCCCGCCACCGCCGCTTGCGGCTGGGGCGCTGCTCTGGACGGGCGTAGCTACGGTGCCGGGCAAGCTGCGCGTCTGGGCGTTCGAGACGACCTGCGCGACGATACTCGGGGTCTGACCAACGAGTTGCTGCAACACCGGCAATAGCTTTTCGGCATCGGCATGTTGCAGGAAGACGACGCGGATTTCGGACCCTGCGGCAGCACGTTTGTCGAGGTCAGCGATGATTTCGGCAAAGCGGGCCACGGCGCGTGCATCGCCACGAAGCGCAATCGCGTTCGAGCTGTCGACCGGCGAGATTGCGACAGTGCCGCGCGGGCCACCGACAGTGGTCAGGGCCTGAAGCGCCGTGGCAATTTCGCGGGCACCGGCATTACGCAGGGGGACGATACGGGTTTCGGCTGAGTCGGAATCGATCCGCGCAATCACGCTGCGGATACGGCGGATATTGTCGGCGTAATCGGCAACGACAAGGCTATTTCCGGCCGCGTTGGCGGTGACCGATCCTTCGCGGCTAACCAGCGGGCGGACGGTTTCGACGGCTTGGGCGGCGTCAATCGAACGCAGGCGAAAAACTTCGGTGACAAAGCTGTTGCGCGCCGCACCCTGTGACCCCACGCGGCCCGGCTGGGCAGCAGCACCGTCAACCGGCTGGATGCGGTAAGCGCCGTTGCCGGTCGGGATGGCGACCAAGCCGTTGGCGCGCAATGTCGAGAGGAACACCTCGAAATATTCCGAGCGGCTGAGCGGTCGGTCGGTGACCACCGACACTTTGCCCGCCACGCGCGCATCGATGATGAAGGTGCGACCAGTGACGCGCGCCGCATCCTGGATGAACGCGCGGATGTCGGCATCGCGCAGGTTGAGCACCTGTTGCGCGAGCGAGATCGTCGGCGCAGCGGTGACCAGCGCGAGGGCGGCGATCAGGCCAAAACGCTTCATGGGGGTGCTCGCTTTAATGCTCACTTCGGTGCTCCGGGGGTGATGTTCATCGTCCTGCCGTTGCGTTCGACCATGAAACTGATCCGACCACTCTGCGGCGTTGCAGCGGCGGCAGTAATATCTTCGACCGACCGAATTCCCAACCCGTTGATTTGCGTCACAACATCTCCTTGGAGCAGGCCGGTCTGTGCGAACGCCGCACCATTACCCTTTGGACCCACAACGAAGCCCGATACCGCGCCCTTCTCAATCCGTGGCGTAAAACTGACCCCTTCGGCAAGGGCTTGCGGGGACAATTGCGACGACAGCGGCGATTGGAGCGGCGGCGGACCGCCGGGTGGGGAGCCAGGCGCGCCCACAACCGGAGCCACAACCGACTGGTCGAGGAACAATTGCTCGTCCACGCCGCCGCGTTCGAGCGTGATATGGTCAAATGCGACTGATTTGAGTTTGACGCCCGGCACGATCTCGTCGCCGACGGCATAGCTGCTTTGGACGCCTTCGGGAGTCGCGATGATTGCCGAGCCGCGCCCCATTGCCTGATCGAGACGGATGCCAAACAGCTTGAGCGGCAATGACGTCACCGCCGACGGCCCGCCCGCGCCAGCATTGCGGAAGAACGGATCGAAGCGGGTCAGCAGCGACGGGTCGGATATAACCGGCGTCCCGCGCACGGCCTGCCAGCGCCCGACAGGACCGAGCGGACGCAGCAGTGCCCACAGCAAAGCTACGGACGCCCCGGCGATTGCCAAAACCAGAACGACCTCGGCGACGGTCGCAAACGGGAACCTTGTTCTGCCGCGCAGGGCAGGAACCGGCCACGCGCCGAGCTTGAGTTGCATGTTGAGCCCGTGCCCTTTCGACCGTCGATCAGGGTCACCATATGCCGGATACGCAGATGACATGCGACCTTATTATGACCGGATGAAAAGCCCCTGTTTCAAATCGGCCTATTTGAATTTTACCGTTGCCGACAGCGCGAGCGTCGTTCCCACCGCATAGCTGTTGATGTCGATGCGGTTCCTACCCGATTGCTGGAACTCCTCGTGCCGCTGGCCGGTAATGTTGCGCGCCTCGAATTTCAGTTCGACTTCCCTGCCCAACACCTCAATCCCCTCGCGCGCTACGAAATCTAGGCGTAAACCGGGACGCTCGATAACGTCGGGCTGGGGTGTCGAGCCATTGAGGCCGCGGCTGATGACGCGGTCGCTCGAATAGCTCAGCAGGATCGTCTGTTGCGATAGTCGGTCGGGATGCTCGAGCCCGACCTGAAGATTGGCAATATGGTTCGACTGGCCGGTCAACGGCGCACCGTTGCGGAAATAGTCGGACGCAATCGTCGAGGAGGCCCCGAACACCGCCGTCGAATCGCCCGCCGCGACTTTGATTTTTGATTTTGTGTAGGTGTAGTTCGCGGTCAGCACGATCCGGCGTTCGGCGAGATTGGGCGCCTTGAACAAGCCGTCGAGGTTGAAATTCTTTTGAAACTCAACCTCGCCGCCATACAGCGTTGCCGTTGGCGCATTGGCAAACGATGTGACTAGATCGCCGCCGGTAATGAATGCCTCGATCGGCTTGTCGATTTTTTTGTAAAAGCCAGACAGCGACAAACGCTGGTCGGTCGCAAAATACCATTCAAAGCGCGCTTCGGCGTTATAAAGCTGGCTATCGACCAGCAACGGGTTGCCGCGATACTGCCGGTTTGAATCGGGGTCGAAATAGGGCTGGTTAATCAACTCGCGAAACTGCGGCCGTGCGATGGTTTTCGAGGCACTGAGACGCACCTGCATCCCGTTCGCTACTTCCCAGGTCAGCGTAGCTGCAGGCAGCCAGTAGTTACGCTTCAGGCTTGTCCCCGCCGTGGACGCGCCCGCCGTGGCGAAAACCCGAATCGGGGTGACCGACTGGTTTGCGTTCTCGTAACGCACCCCGACATCGAGGCTCAGCGTGTCAGTGAATTTGGCATTGATCTTGGCATAGCCCGCAGCGTTCTGAAGCCGTGCAAAGAAGGCAGGATTGCCCTCGTCGGTTTCGATCAGTGCTATGTTGAACGACCGGATGACATTGGGGGCAAGCAGCAGGTCTGGCCGTAACAGACCGACGCCGGCCGGGAAATTGCCGGGTGCCTGAAACTGGAAATCGCGGCGCGAGCTGGTGCGTTTCGTGTCCGACCAATTGCCGCCGATGGTGGCGCTGAGCCGGTCGTTGAACCGGTAGCTGAGGTCGGCGCTCGCTGAATACAGATCTTCGTTCAGGTCGGAATAGGTGATCCGCGCATCGCCGCCGTTGCCATTGTTCAAACGGTTGACGAAAAATGCACCGAGGGGGTCGGCGCTCGAATTAGTGCGGACGTATTCGAGGAATAGTTCGTCGGGGGCCTCACGCTGTGAATTGGCATAGGCCCCGCGCAGGTCGAGGCGCAGGCCGTCGGCCAGTTTATATTCACCGACGAATTGCGTGTTGATGAGCTGGCGTTCGTACCAAGCGGTCTTTTGCTGCATGAAATCGACGCCCGTGCCTTGCCGGTTGCCGAGCGAAAGCCGCGCCTGCTTGATCGTGTCGCGGATGTAAAGATTGGTCAGGCGGATTTTGTTGTCGTCCCACTCATAGCCAAGGCCGAGCAGGCCGTTGACGACAATGCGCTGGTCGGTGTTGACCTCGGTAAAGTTGGACTCGAGCGTCGATACATCGGCGCTGAGCG
>JANNCK010000070.1:0-15593 GCA_031386545.1 Sphingomonadales bacterium | reverse complement strand
ATCATGATCACATCATCGACCGGATCGACGAAGAAGGCGGTCGAAAACATGCCGCCCCAATAGAATTCGCCGGTGTTGCAATGCGTCATCGTCGCGGGCGCGTCGATGACGGTGCCAAAGCCAAGGCCAAAGCCCATGCCCGCATTTTCGGCCTCGCTGAACAGCGATTTCGATATTTGCGTCAGGTCGCCGCCACCGGGCAAATGGTTGGCGGTCATCAGCTTCATCGTGTGCGGGCTGACGATGCGGGCACCGTCCAGCTCGCCGCCGTTCAGCAGCATCCGGGCAAAGCGGTGGTAATCGGCGAGCGTCGAGGTGAGGCCGCCGCCGCCCGAGAAATAACCGGGCTTACGGCTCCACGCCGATGTCGCGCCGGGGTCGTACATTTTCATGCGCGTTTCGGCGTTCCAAACATAACAGTCGGGCATCCGGGTCAGCTTGTCGGCGGGCACGACGAATTGGGTATCGACCATCCCGAGGGGGGTAAAGATGTGGTCAGTGGTATAGTCCGACAGATTCTGGCCGGATAGTTTTTCAACGACTGCGCCGAGGATGTCGGTCGAGACCGAGTAATTCCACGCGGTACCGGGATCAAATTCGAGCGGGAGGCTGGCGACTTCACGGACGAACGAGTCGATGGGGCCGCTGTCCATGCGCTCGAAGCCGAGCTTGCGGTAGGCCGCGTCGATGTTGCTGCGTTCCTGAAAGCTGTAGGTAAGCCCCGAGGTGTGGCGTAGCAGGTCGATCATGCGGACCGGTGAGGCGGGCGGGCGAGTGACGAACGGCGTGTTGCCGCCACCCGATACGAACACGCCGGTCTTGGCGAAGTCGGGCAGCACCTTGGCGACAGGATCGCTGAGCGCGATGCGACCCTGCTCGACGAGTTGCATGAATGCGAGCGAGGTGACCGGCTTGGTCATCGATGCGATGCGGAAAATCGCGTCGGTTTTGAGCGGCTCGCCGACGCGCGCGTCGCCCATGACCGAGAGATGCGCGACCTCGTCGCCGCGCCCGATGAGGAGCGCGGCGTGCGGAAAGCGGCCGCCGTCGATGTATTTCGCCTTGAGATGCGCGTCGATGCGGGCGAGGCGCGCGGGGTCGAAGCCGAGGTCGTGCGGGTCTGAGAGAGTGGGGAGGGTCACGAGGTCAATCCTCCCACAATCGCTTCGGCCTTGGCGAATAGCGCCGGGTCGATGACGAGGCCGCTGGCTTTCGCGTTGTCGCTGACCTGATCGGGGCGGCTCGCGCCAACGATGGCGGCCGCGACGTTCGGTTCGCGTAGTACCCAGGCGAGGGCGAATTGGGCAAGCGTGCAGCCAGCCGCATCGGCGAGCGGCACGAGTTTAGCCACGGCTTCGAGGACAGGTGCTTCGAGGAAACGCCCGATGAAGCCGCCCATCGCCTCGCTCGTCGCACGGCTGCCTTCGGGCGGGGTTACGCCGGGCTGGTATTTGCCGGTCAGGACGCCCTGCGCGAGCGGCGACCAGACGATCTGCGAAATGCCGTTCGCCACACATAGCGGAATGACCTTAGACTCGGGTCGCCGCCACAGCATCGAATATTGCGGCTGCGACGACACGAACTTGACGGTGTTGGGTACTGCCAGCGCGTCCGCGATGTTCTGGGGTGACCATTCGGAAAAGCCGATGGCGCGCACCTTCCCGCTGCGGACAACTTCGCTGAGCGCGTCCATCGTTTCGGCAATGGGCGTTTCGGTGTCGTAGCGGTGGCATTGGTAGAGATCGATATAGTCGGTCTGGAGGCGCGTCAGGCTGGCATCGATCTGCTTCATGACCTGCGCGCGAGACAGACCCTGATCGGTGTCGGTCATCGGGAAGAACAATTTGGTCGCCATGACATAGCTGTCGCGTGGACGCCCCTTCAGCGCGTCACCCAGAAATGTCTCGGCGGCACCGCGTCCGTAGATGTTCGCGGTGTCGATGAAGTTGATCCCCTCGTCGAACGCGCGGTCGAGGCAGGCGCGCGCCGAATCCGCTTCGACGCCGACACCGTAGGTCAGCCAGCTGCCGAGGCAGATTTCGGAAACCGAAATGCCGCTGTCGCCAAGTTGCCGATGCTTCATTTTTCTTCTCCGAGCGTTAGCGAGGATCCCGTTCGAGCGTGAGCGAAAACCGTCGCCGTGTAGACCTCGCTAACGCTCGGCGGGGCTTCTCGCTGCGCTCGAAGAAGGGGATACTTCATACCGCTGTCTTCCCCGTCATCTGGCGCGTCACGGGATGCGAGCTCGACAGGCCGCCGTCGACGGCGATGGCCTGCCCGTTGACGTAGCTCGACTGGTCGGACGCAAGGAACAGCGCGACGTTCGCTAGTTCGATCGGTTGTGCGGCGCGGCGCAGCGGGTTGAGGCGGCCGATCTTTTCCTCGACCCCTTTGTCGCGGGCATAGTCGAAGGTTGGCTTGGTCATACCGGTTTCGGTGAGCCCGGGGCAGATCGCATTCACCCGCACGCCGGTTTCACTGAGCTGCTGGGCGGAGGTTTGCGCGAGGTTGATGACGCCTGCCTTCGACGCCGAATAACTCGGCCCGCCCGCACCCGAACGGATACCGGCAACGCTGGCGGTCAGGATGATCGAGCCCCCGCGCCCCTGGTCCCACATCCGTTTGCCCGCGTGCTTCACCATCAGCATGGGGCCGATCAGGTTGACGCGCAGCACTTCGGCCATGCATTCGGGCGTCGTCTCGAACACGCCCTCCATGCCGCCGGAGATGCCCGCGTTGGCAAAGGCCACGTCGATGCCGCCGTAGGATGAGATCGCGGTAGTGACCATTTTGGCGACATCGCCTTCCAGACCCGCGTCCATCTGCATTGCGGTGACTGTGCCACCTGCCTCGATGACGAGCTTGGCCGTTTCGTGGACGCTGTCCGATTTGTCACCGATGACCAGTTTTGCGCCTTCGCTGGCGAAGAGCAGTGCCGAGGCGCGGCCGATGCCCGAGCCTGCGCCGGTGATGATCGCGACTTTGTTAGCTAAACTCATACGACTACGCCTCCGTCGATCACCAGTGTCTGGCCGGTCATGAAGCTCGACGCTTCGGACGCCAGATAGACTGCCGCGCCCGCGATCTCGTGAGGTTCGCCGATGCGACCCAGACAGGCGCTCGATGTCGAGTGTTTCAGATTTTCGGGATTTTCCCACAGGCCGCGCGCGAAATCGGTTTTGACGAGGCCGGGTGCAATACAGTTGATGCGGACGTTGGAGGGGCCGAATTCGCGGGCGAGGTTGCGGCACATCGCGATGTCGGCGGCCTTGGTGATTCCGTACGCCCCGATGATCGGGGTGCCGCGCAGGCCGCCGATGGACGAGATCAGGATGATCGACCCCGACTTGCGCTCCAGCATTTCAGGCGCGACCATCTGGATCAGCCAGTGTTGCGACACGATATTATGGTCGAGCGTCTTGCGGAACTGTTCGTCGGTGATCGTCGCCATCGGGCCGTAGTGCGGGTTTGACGCGGCGTTGCAGACGAGGACGTCGATCTGGCCGAAGGCGGCACGGCCCGCGTCGACCATCGCCTGTAGCGACTCTTTCGACGACAGGCTGGAGGCGACCGCGATGGCGGCTCCCGGGTGCTTGGCGTTGATCGCGGCGGCGACGTCTTCGCACGGGCCGAGGTTGCGGCTGGTGATGACGACCTTGGCACCGTGATCGGCCAGTTCGTGGGCGATGGCCTCGCCGATGCCGCGTGAGGATCCAGTAATGATCGCAACTTTACCGGTCATGTCGAACTGGCTCATGCGCCTGCTTCCTTTGCGAAATTCCACGCCCGTTCGGCGAGGTAGGGGATGCGCGTCGCCATTTCGGCGGCGTGTGCGGAGGACGCGGTGCCGTCGATCACGCGTTTTTTGATGCCTTGCACGATGCTGGCGAGGCGAAACAGACCGAAGGCGAAATACCAGTTGAGGTCGGGAACGCCGTCGCGGTCGGTTGCTGCGCAATAGCGTGCAACCGCCTGATCGAGGGTCGGAATACCGAGCGCGGGCAGGTCGAGTCCGGCGAGGCCCGCGCGGTTGTCCGCCGGGGTCAGCCAGTTCATCATCAGATAGCTGAAATCGGCGAGCGGGTCGCCGGTCGTCGAGAGTTCCCAGTCGAGCACTGCGATGACTTTCGGTGCGGCGGCGTCAAAAATCATGTTGTCGATGCGGTAATCACCGTGGACGATGGTGGTGCGGGTCTGTTCGGGGATAGTCCGCGCCAGATAGTCGATCAGCCGCTCCATATCGGGCATCGGCTCGGTTTCGGCGGCGCGGTATTGCTTCGTCCAGCGACCCACTTGTCGCTCGAAATAATTGCCGGGCTTGCCGAAATCAGCGAGGCCCGCCGCCGCATGATCGACATTGTGGAGCGCGGCGAGCGTGTCGATCATCGCATTATAGGTGTCAGTGCGCTGGGGCGGAGTCAGGTCTGGCAGGGTGCCGTCCCAGATCGTGCGCCCTTCGACCATCGCCATAACGTAGAACCATGTGCCGAGAACGCTGTTGTCGGTGCACAGGCCATAAGGTTTCGCGACGGGGAAGCCGGTGGGATGGAGGCCCGCGATCACCGCGAACTCGCGGTCGACGGCGTGGGCGCTGGGCAGCAGCGGGCCAAACGGCTTGCGGCGGAGAACATAACTGCCCGATGAGGCGTCGATGCGGTAGGTCGGGTTCGACTGGCCCCCTGCGAACTTGCGGACGGTGACCGGGCCGGTGAAGCCAGTGACGTTGGCGGTCATCCAGCCCGCGAGTATGTCCGCGTCGAGGATGTCCTGTCCGGTCGGCTCGACAGTGCCGGTGAAGTCCTGTTCGGCGTTCATCTTATTCCTCCCCGGAACGGGGAGGGGGACCACGAAGTGGTGGAGGGGTCGCTCTCCACGGTAGCTATGCGGCGTGAGGAGAGCGACCCCTCCGTCAGCCCAAGCGGGCTGCCACCTCCCCGTTCCGGGGAGGAGTATTTTGGGTGCCACGTCATTCGAACACCACCACGGTCCGCACGCTGTCGCCCTTTCGCAGGTCGTCGAACGCCTCGTTGATCGCGGTCAGCGTCACGCGCTTAGCAATGATCGTGTCGAGGTCGAGCATTCCGCGCAGGTAGAAATCAACGAGGCGTGGAATATCGACGGGGAAACGGTTCGCGCCCATCAGCGCGCCCTGCAGTTTCTTGCCGCCGAGCAGGTCCATTGCGCCGAGGCCGACCTTGTGTCCGAGCGGCATCATGCCGAGGATCGTTGCAGTACCGCCGCGTTTCAGGGTGGCGACGGCGAGGTCGCCCGAGGCCGGACGTCCGACCGCTTCGATGGCATGATCGACACCGCCCTTGGTGAGGTCGACGACTTGCTTGCCGGCGTCGTCAGCGCTGGCATCGACGGTGTCGGTCGCACCCAACTTCATGGCGAGGTCGCGCTTTTCGGCAACGGGGTCGCAGGCGATGATGCGGCCCGCACCCGCGATTTTTGCGGCGTTGACGGCAGCGAGGCCGACGCCGCCACAGCCGACGATGCACACCGTGTCGCCCGGCGTCACATCAGCGGCATGGAACACCGCGCCTGCACCAGTCACGACCGCGCAGCCAAGGATTGCGGCACGATCGAGCGGCATGTCGGGATCGATGCGGACGCAGGCATGTTCATGGACCAGCATCATTTCGGCATAGGCCGACAGATTCAGCATCTGGGCGACAGCCGAACCATCGGCAGCACGGGTCAGGCGCGGCGGCTCGCTCTTGCCGCGTCGGGTATCGGCGCCGAGACACAATGACATGCGGCCGGTGACGCAGAACTCGCACTGACCGCAGAACGCCGAGAGGCAGGTGACGACCGCGTCGCCGATTTTGACAGTGCGGACTTCGCTGCCGACGGCCTCGACGATGCCCGCCGCTTCGTGGCCGGGGATGCACGGCATGGCGTGAGGATAGGCCCCGTCAACGAAGTGCAGGTCAGAACGGCACACCCCGCAAGCCACTGTGCGGATCAGCACCTCGTGCGCCAAGGGCGTATCGACGCGGACGTCCTCGATAATGAGGGGCGTGTTCGCGGCGGAGAGGACGGCGGCTTTCATATATTTCTCCCCGGCACGGGGAGGTGGCAGCCGCAGGCTGACGGAGGGGCCTCTCCACATGAGCCATAGTTCGTGCGGAGAGGCCCCTCCGTCACGCTTCGCGCGCCACCTCCCCGTGCCGGAGAGGACTGAATCGCATCACGCATCAGCGCGATACTTCCCGAATTCCAGCCGTGCGATGGCGCGGTTGTGGACTTCGTCGGGACCGTCGGCGAGGCGCAGGGTGCGCTGATGGGCATAGGCGATGGCAAGGCCCGCATCCTCGGACACGCCCGCGCCGCCATAGGCCTGAATCGCGTCGTCGATAATGCGAAGCGCCATGTTCGGCGCGGCAACCTTGATCATCGCGATCTCGGTCTGCGCGGCCTTGTTGCCGGCCTTGTCCATCATGTCGGCGGCCTTGAGGCACAACAGGCGGCACATCTCGATGTCGGTGCGCGCGGTTGCGATGCGCTGTTCCCAGATCGAATGGCTGGCGATGGTCTTGCCGAACGCGACACGCGACAGGAGCCGCTTGGCCATTTTTTCCAGCGCAACTTCGGCAACACCGATGGTCCGCATACAATGGTGGATGCGGCCCGGCCCGAGGCGTCCTTGCGCGATTTCAAACCCGCGCCCTTCGCCCAGCAGCATGTTACTGGCTGGGATGCGCACATCCTTCAGCTCGATTTCCATATGGCCGTGCGGCGCGTCGTCATAGCCGAAGACCGGCAGGTGGCGGAGAATGTTTACGCCCGGCGCGTCGAGTTCCATCAGCACCATCGATTGCTGCGAATGGCGCTGCGCCTCGAAATCGGTCTTGCCCATGACGATGGCGACTTTGCAGCGCGGATCGCCCGCACCCGACGACCACCATTTAACGCCGTTGATGACGTATTCGTCGCCTTCGCGGCGGATGGCGGTTTCAATGTTGGTCGCGTCCGACGAGGCAACAGCAGGCTCGGTCATCAGGAAGGCGGAACGGATTTCGCCCTCCATCAGGGGCTTGAGCCAGCGGTCCTTTTGCTCGCGCGTGCCGTAACGGTGGAACACTTCCATGTTGCCGGTGTCGGGAGCGGAGCAGTTGAACACTTCACTGCCCCAGCCGACGCGGCCCATTTCCTCGGCGCACAGCGCATATTCGAGGTTGGTCAGGCCCGGGCCGTCGAACTCAAAGCTATCGTCAACATGCACGCGGCCCGACGTCGGCGGCATAAACAAATTCCAGATGCCCGCCGCCTTGGCGCGGGCCTTTTCGTCCTCGACGACCTGCAGCACTTTCCAGCGCGAGCCTTCCTTTTGCTGGTCGTAATAGTCCTGCTGGCGGGGGAGGACGTGCTGCCCCATGAACTCGCGTACCCGGTCACGCCAGTAACGCTGCCGCTCGGTCAGATCGAAGTCCATGCGCTCTCTCCTAAAAGAATCTTGGCCTAATTGACGTTTGCGTAAAGTCTATGGCGCGGCGACTCCGGCCTTGCCTAGCCTTTTTTGTCTTCCGCTACGGCAAGCTTGGCGAGGCGGGCATTGTGTTCGGCCTCGCCAAATGGGAATCGGAAGAAAACCACTGCCGTGACCACCGACAGGCCGATTGTCGTAAGGATAAATAGCAACGTCATCCGGTCGATAATAGCATCCGGAACTTGCCCCGCCAGCGCCTTTTCGGGGAAAGCGGCCGCCGCAAGCAGCAGGCCGACCACGAAAATGCCGATGCCAGTTGCGGTCTTTTGCATGAACAGCGCGCCCGCAAAGAACAACCCCTCCTCACGGCGGCCGGTTTTGGCTTCGGAATCCTCGACGACGTCGGACATCATCGACGCGCCGATAATCAGCGAGCCGATGCCCGCCGCCGTGCCAGTGGTATTGAGCAACAGGAATACCGGGAGCAGCCACGGCGAACCGACGTCAGGAAACAGGCCGAGCAGACGCAGGCCATAAGTCGAGCAGACGAACAAGGCGGACACCATCGTCAGCATCGCCGCCGCGCGCACCTTGCCCATCGCGCGGGCAATCGGGGTAACAGCAAAGAAGATGGCGATCATGCCTGCAAACAGCACGAGGGCATATATCTGCAACTGGCCCGAGCTGAATTGCCAGACATAGTTCAGGTTATACTGCGAAATCGCAAAGCCGACGCCCTGCGTTGTGTAGCTGAAGATACCCGCAATCATCAGGACGATGAAGGCGCGGTTCGACAGGGTGGTGCGCATGTCGCGCACGATCATGCCGACCGGCTGGGGCTCGATGCGTTTCAGCGGCGGCTTTGCGGTACGGCGATGGGTTCCCAGCGCGGATACCAGCACTGCGAGCGCCATGACGCCTGCCCCGAACAAGCCATAGGCCTGAAACCCGTTTGCGGCGTTCGGCCCCGACATCGCGCCGATGGGCGGGGCAAGGAATACGCCGTAAGCGAGCATCAGCATGGCGAGACCGGCCAGCCACCCGAACAGGTAGCGATAGCGCAGCACGGCGGTACGCTCGTGATAGTCGAGCGTCAGTTCTGGGGCCATGGCAAGCGAGGGAACTTCGTTGGTAGCGATGGCGGCGCGCGCGAGTATAGCCGTTATCAACAGCCAGCCGAGCACTGTCGCGGTCGACCCCTCCGGCGGGAACCACAACAGCATCCACGTCAGCGCTATCGGGAGCGCCGACGCATAGAGCCACGGATGTCGCCGACCCCAGCGGGTGTGAGTGCGGTCGCTGAGCACGCCGATCAACGGATCGATCATCGCGTCGAAAATAAGCGCAACCGCAATCACCGATCCGACGAGCTGGGCGGGCAGGCCAACGACTTGGTTGTAATAGAGCAGCAGGAAGACAGAAAATCCGTTGTCCTTGATGCCATATGCCATCGCGCCGATGCCGTAAGCGATTTTGGTCAGTAAGGGGACACGGTCTGCGGCCAGTGTCATATGCGCCTGCTCTGGTCGAATCGCATAACGGCCCCTTTTTCCCTTTTGTGTCTATAGGATGGGTGCGGACGTCAGACGGGTCAACCGGTGTACGGTTGCCGCTACGGCAGGCGATATGACGAGAAAGCTGCTTGCCGTAAACGTAAAGCAGGCATAGCGTGTCACCAAATTCAGTCGCTTTTATGGAGAGAGTGAAGTGTCCGATCTGGAAATTTTCCGCGCCGAAACCCGCGCTTGGCTAGAAGCGAACTGCCCGCCTGAAATGCGCGAGCCGGTGCGCGATGAAAGCGACGCCTGCTGGGGCGGGCGTAACTCGACGTACAAGTCGCCCGCGCAAAAACAGTGGATGGATTTGATGGCGGCCAAGGGCTGGACTGTCCCCGACTGGCCAAAGGCCTATGGTGGTGCGGGCCTCACGCCCGAGCAGTCGAAAATCCTCCGGCAGGAAATGCAGTCGCTGAAATGCCGTTCGCCGCTGTCGAGCTTTGGCATCTGGATGCTCGGGCCGGCGCTGCTCCACTTCGGGACTGAAGAGCAGAAGGTCCATTATCTGGGCCAGATCGCACGCGGCGAAATCCGCTGGTGCCAGGGCTATTCGGAACCGGGTTCGGGCAGCGACCTCGTGTCGATGCAGACCTTTGGCGAGGATCGGGGCGATCACTGGAACGTCAACGGCCAGAAGATCTGGACGAGCTATGCCGACAAAGCCGACTGGATTTTCTGCCTCGTCAGGACCGACAAGACGAACAAGTATCAGGGCATCAGTTTTCTGCTGTTCGACATGAAAACGCCCGGTGTCACGACCAAGCCGATCCTGCTGATCAGCGGCAATTCGCCGTTCTGCGAGACGTTCTTCGACAATGTTGTGGTGCCCAAGGCGCAGATTGTCGGCGCATTGAACCGCGGCTGGGATGTCGCGAAATATCTGCTCGGTCACGAGCGCGAGATGATTTCGGGTGGGGGGCTTGGCACTGACATGATGTCGATTGGTGCCCAGTTTAAGGATGTCGCGACCAGCGAGCCGGTGTTGCGCGCTGACATGGCTGACTTCGATGTCGAGGTCATGGCATTCCGTGCGATGAGCGAGAAGTTTGTCGACGAAATGAAGGCGGGCAAATCGCACCCCGCGCAGCCCAATATGATGAAATATGTCGGCACCGAGCTGAACAAGCGTCGCCACGAACTCATCATGGCGGCGGGCGGATCGGAGGCGTTGGAGTGGGATAGCGCGGATTCACGCGGCGGTGCCAAGCCGCGCGGCTGGCTGCGGACCAAGGCCAACAGCATCGAGGGCGGGACGAGCGAGGTGATGCTCGGCGTTGTCGCCAAGCGGATATTGGATTTGCCGGGGGCTTAGCGCTGCGCCCGCTAATTGGGGACAGTCCCCAATTAGCCCGCATGATCGTCGCAAGCTGATACACAACTAGGGCTAATTGGGGACAGTCCCCAATTAGCGGAGACCCAAAGCAATGCCACTCTACCTGACCGAAGACCAAACGATGCTCCGCGATACGGCCAAGCCGTTCATCGCGGACGCCGCCCCCGTCAAACACCTCCGTACTCTGCGCGATAGCAAGGACGAGACCGGCTTCAGCCGCGACTTGTGGAGCCAGTTTGCCGAAATGGGCTTTACCGGCATCATGGTGCCCGAAGCCAATGGCGGGCTCGGCCTCGGCCATGTCGAGGCGGGGATTGTGCTGGAGGAGATCGGGCGCAACCTGACGCCATCACCGTTTCTGACGACTGCGGTTGCTGCGGTCGAGGCGCTGAAAGCCAGCGGGCGGTTGAGTGAGGAATGGCTGCCGAAGATTGCTTCGGGCGCTGCGATTGTTGCGCTGGCTGTTGACGAAGGAGCCAAACACCACCCGCGCCATGGCACAATGAAGGCCGAACGCTCGGGCAATGGATTCAAGCTGTCGGGAACGAAGAGCTTCGTGCTCAACGGCCATGTTGCCGACATGATGATCGTTGCCGCGCGCACGGCGAGGGCCGAGGGCGATAGCGAGGGGCTGACCCTGTTCGCGGTGCCCAAGGATGCAGGCCAGACCGCCGATCCGCGCCGGTTGGTTGACTCGTCGCTGGCGAGCCATGTGAAGTTCGAGGGTGTCGAAGTTGATGCCGATGCGGTCATCGGCGAGGTCGATGGTGGTTGGGAAGTCCTGACCAAGTTGCTCGATGCCGGACGTGTCGGGGCGGCGGCGGAGATGATCGGTGTCGGTGCCGCAGCGATGGATATGACGGTCGATTATCTGAAGCAGCGCAAGCAGTTCGGGAAGCTGATCGGCGAGTTCCAAGCGCTCCAGCACCGTGCCGCGCATCTGTATGGCGAGATGGAAGTTGCGCGGGCGACTGTGCTCAAGGCGCAGCAATTGCTCGATGCGGGGGATCCGCGCGCCGCACTCGCGGTTGCGGTCGCCAAGGCCAAAACCGGCAAAGCGGTGCGCCTTTCGGTTCAGGAGGGCGTCCAGATGCACGGCGGCATCGGCATGACTGACGAATATGACATCGGCCTGTACATGAAGCGTGATCGTGCACTGGAGGAGTTCTTTGGGGACGCGCGCTATCATGCCGAGCGCGTGGCGCGGATGAGCGGCTACTGACGATGGCCCTCGACGCGGAAACATTCGACGCGCTGATCGATATGATCCAGCGCTTTGTCGCGGAAAAGCTGCGTCCGCGCGAGGCAGAAGTTGCCGAAAGCGATGACATCCCGGCGGATCTTGTCGCGGGCATGAAGGAGATGGGCCTGTTCGGCCTGTCCATCGATCCCGAATATGGCGGGCTGGGCCTGTCGATGCTCGAAGAGATCAAGGTCGCCATTGAACTGGGCAAGACATCGCCGGCCATGCGCTCCACCTTCGGGACCAATGTCGGCATCGGCTCGCAGGGCCTCGTCATGGCGGGGACGCCCGAGCAGAAAGCACAGTGGCTGCCCCGGATTGCGACGGGCGAGGTCATCACGAGCTTTGCCCTGACAGAACCCGATGTCGGGTCCGACAGCGCGAATGTGAAGACGCGCGCGGTGCGGGATGGCAACCAGTGGAAGCTGACCGGGACCAAGCGGTACATCACCAATGCCGATCGGGCCTCGCTGTTCACGGTGATGGCGCGCACCGGCGAGGAGGGCGCACGCGGCGTGTCGGCCTTCCTTGTGCCCGCCGACTCACCGGGCCTGACCATCGGTGCTCCCGAGAAGAAAATGGGCCAGCAAGGCGCGCACGTCTGCGACGTCAATTTCGACAATGTGCCGGTGCCGCCGGAGAATATGCTGGGGCCCGAAGGCGAGGGGTTCAAGGTCGCGATGCGCGTGCTTGATCGCGGACGGCTGCATATTGCGGCGGTGTGTGTCGGTGCGGCGGAGCGGTTGATTACGGATTCGGTTGGGTATGCGAACGAGCGCATTCAGGGGGGTAAGCCCATCGCCCAGCACCAGCTGATCCAGGGCATGATCGCCGATATGAAGACCGAATGCCTCGCGGCCAAAGCACTGGTTCTCCAGACGGCGGCCGCGAAGGACGCGGGTGACAATGTCGTGATGGAGGCCGCCGCGGCGAAATATTTTGCGTCCGAAATGGTCGGCAGGGTTGCGGACAAGGCGGTGCAGATTTTCGGCGGGGCGGGTTATGTCGCCGATTACGGGATCGAGCGTTTCTACCGCGATGTCCGGATTTTCCGGATCTACGAAGGCACGAGCCAAATCCAGCAATTGATTATCGCCCGCGAGACACTGAAGCGCGGCGGATAGGCAGAGTGCAGAAAAGTGTCAGACACTTTTTTCGAACGTACCTCGTTAAATTGGGCTGTAATCCGAAAAAGTGTCTGACACTTTTCTGCTAGGGAATTATCATGGACACATCGAAACTCTTTCGCCTCGACGGGCGCGTGGCGCTTATCACGGGCGGGTCGCGCAACATCGGTAAGTGGATTGCCGAGGGGTTTATCGCGCAGGGCGCGAAAGTTTATATCTCGTCGCGCAAGGCCGATGCGTGTTTTGCGACAGCCGAGGAGCTCGGGCCAAACTGTATCGCGCTGCCGCAAGATGTTTCGACAGTTGCAGGGTGCAAGGCGCTGGCCGCACAGCTCGCCGAGCATGAAAGCAAGCTCGATATTCTCGTCAATAATGCAGGCGCGGCATGGGGCGGACCGTTCGAGAGTTTTCCCGAAAGCGGGTGGGACAAGGTCATGGACCTGAACGTCAAATCGCCGTTTTTCCTGACGCAGGCGCTGTTCGAGCCGTTGAAAGCTGCCGCATCGGCAGGGCAACCGGCCAAGGTCATCAACATTACCTCGATCGACGGCCAGCGGCTGAACCCGTGGGAAACCTATAGCTATCAGACGTCGAAGGCGGCGCTAATCTATATGACCAAGGTGCTCGCCGCGCGGTTGATCAAGGATCACATCAACGTGACGTCGATTGCGCCGGGGGCCTATCCTTCGGAGATGAACAAGGCGGCGCGCGATCACGGTGATGCAGTGGCCGCGGGTATTCCGGCAAAGCGGCTGGGGGTGCCGGAGGATTTGGCCGCAGCGGCAATCTACCTCGCGTCGCGCGCCGGGGATTATGTCGTCGGCGATACGATCACTGTCGATGGCGGGCTGGTCCATGGGGCAACGGGGACGAGCATCGACGCTTAAGAATATCGCTCCAGCAGCAGTTTGAGGTTCGCGCTGGCAATCGGTTTCGCGTCGTCGTCCTGCCACGCGGTGGCGACGACGTTGGCGATCCGGCGGCCCAGCCGGACAATGACAGCCGAGGCGTGCGATTCGAGCATCAGGCCACCGCGCATGAAATCGACAGTGATATTGACGGGTTTGATCCGTGCCGGGTCGTCCTCGATAGCGTCGAGCACAGTGGTCAATGCGGCGTATTCGAGCAGACCTGCAATCGCGCCGCCGTGCAGGAATCCGGGACGTCCCAGTGTCCCGTCGAAAAAGGGCATGGTCACGATACGCCGGGTGCCGTCATGGCGGTGGGTCAGGCGCAGCTCGCGCGCATAAGGCGAGGTGAATTCGACCGCCATCACTAGGACACCGCCGTGAACATGAAGGTGCCCGCGACGTGCGCGACGGGATGCGCCGGGTCGCCGTCGTGCGCCTCGCCCCGGACAAAGGCGATTGATTTGGTCAGCTTATAGCATTCACCGCGCCCGATCACGGTCTTGCCAGGTTCGGCGGGGCGTAGATAATCGACGCGCATGTCGAGTGTCGCCTGTGGCCGGAACACACCTGATTTAATCCAGATCGAAATGCTGGTGACCATATCCATCAGCGTGAAGATCGGCCCCGAGGCGAGGATGCCGGTGTCGAGATCGCCGACCAGCGCCTCGCGATAGGGCAGCGCCATTTCCACCCAATCGTCGCCGTGCGCGCGATAGATGATGCCGGTCAGCGCCCCGTGGCCGAATTTGCCGAAGGACGAGACCAGACGCGCAGGATCGAAATCATTCATAATCAACAACTCTAGCCGCAACCTTACGTTCGCGTAAAGTCGCGTGACACGCGCGTTGGCTGCGCTAAGGTTAGAAGCGGAGAGGATAATTATGCACCCGTTTCGTCACGCCGCCGCGACGCCCGATAAACCTGCCGTGATTGTTGCCGAAACCGGCGCGGTCATGACCTATGCCGAACTGAACGACGCATCGAACCGCGTCGCACAATTGTTTCGGGCGCGCGGCTTGCAGCCCGAGGCGCGGGTCGCGTTTTTTCTGACCAACACGCCCTATTATTATGCGCTGGTGTGGGGCGCGCAGCGGGCAGGGCTGAGGTTTGTCGCGGTGTCGTCGAAACTGACCGCGCCCGAGGTTGATTACATCCTGACTGATAGTGGCGCAGCGTTGCTGGTTGCGGGCGCTGATTTGGCCAGTGTCGCGGTCGCGCTTGACGCACCGTGCGCGCGGTTCAGCTTTGGCGGGGCTATACCCGGTTTTGACCCTTGGGAAGACGCCGTGGCCGCGATGTCCGTAACACCGATCCCCGACGAGACCGCCGGGGCGTCGATGCTCTATTCAAGCGGGACGACGGGACGGCCAAAGGGTATCCGCTCGGCGATGCCGCTCGATCCCGCCATCGACGCGGTCAATCCGCTGACGATGTTGGCGCACGGGTTTTTCGGGCTGGGGCCGGACAGTGTTTATCTCTCGACGGCACCGCTGTATCACGCAGCACCGCTGGCGTGGACGATGGTGCTGCAAAAACTGGGCGGGACGGTGGTCCTGATGAGCAAGTTCGATGCCGAGGCGGCGCTGGGCTTCATCGAGCAATATCACTGTAATGCGGGCCAGTTTGTGCCGACGCATTTCGTGCGGATGCTGAAGCTGCCCGAGGCGACGCGCGCGAAATATGATGTGTCGTCGATGAAGATCGCGATTCACGCCGCCGCGCCCTGTCCGGTGCCGGTGAAGAAAGCGATGATCGAGTGGTGGGGGCCGGTGATCGACGAATATTATGCCGGGACCGAAGGCAATGGCTTCACCGCGATCAAGGCGTTGCAGTGGCTCGAACGGCCGGGATCGGTCGGCACCTGTATGGGCGAGGCGACACTGCACATCTGTGACGAGGACGGCAACGAGATGCCGCCGCGCGGGGAGGGCAGTGTCTATTTTCAGGGGCCGCGTCCGTTTGAATATCACAACGATCCCGACCGCACGGCG
>JANNCK010000027.1:0-9278 GCA_031386545.1 Sphingomonadales bacterium | reverse complement strand
CCGCTCGGGCGGCTCGCTGATAACTGGCACCGGGTGCGTCTGCTGACCGCCGGACTCGGTCTGTGGTCGCTGATGACCTCACTGTCGGGTTTCGCCAAAACGCCGCTGCAATTAACCGCAGCCCGTGTCGGCGTTGGCATTGGCGAGGCAACCGCCAGCCCCGTCGCCTATTCGCTGTTGTCGGACCTGTTCCCCAAATCGCAACGCGCAACCGCGCTCGCGATTTATTCGTCGGGTTTGTATATCGGTGGCGGCCTGTCGCTGGGCATCGGCGCTGTGGTCGTTGGCCAGTGGAATGCCTCTTATCCGGCTGGAGGACCGCTCGGGCTGGTCGGCTGGCAGGCAGCTTTCCTGGCGGTCGGTATTCCCGGTCTGCTGCTGGCGTTCTGGGTCAGCACCCTGCGCGAGCCTCTGCGCGGTGTTTCGGACGGCATTGTCACGCCACAGGCCGAACATCCGTTTGCCGATTTCTTTGCCGAGTTGCTGACAATCATCCCGCCGTTGACTTTGATCGGCGCGGCGCGGCGCGGCGGGCGGGCACTGGCGATCAACATCGGCTTTGCGGCGCTCTGTGCGGTAATCGCCTACGCGCTAATTCTCATCACAAATAATGTTCCGCAGTGGGTGGCGATGGGCATCGGTATCTATGCCGTGTTCTCATGGGTCTGTGCGCTCAGGGTGCGCGATCCGGTGACGTTCCGGCTGATCTGGGGGACACCGGCGTTTCTACAGGTCGCTCTCGGTTACGGGTTGATCGCATTTATCGCTTATTCGGCCTCGTTCTGGGGTGCCCCCTATGCAATTCGCACATGGGTTCAGCCATTGATCGATTCAGGCCAGCCGCTGCCGTGGTATGGGACCAAGGCCGCTGTCGGATTTTTCCTTGGTGGCGGCGGCGCGCTCAGCGGCTTCATCGGCGTTGTTTCGGGCGGGCGAATTTCGGACTGGCTGCGGCGCACACGCCCCAACGGCCGCATCATCGTTATCATGGTCGGCGCGCTGGCGCCCGTCCCCTTCTTCATCATGACGTACACGACCGACAGTCTGCCGTTCTATTACGCGCTCCACTTCATCACCGGCATATTGGCAAGCGCGGCGCTCGCCCCGGCGGCGGCAAGCACGCAGGATCTGGTGCTGCCCCGTATGCGCGGCACGGCGACCGCGACCTTCTTCCTCGGTAATGCGATGATCGGACTGGGGCTTGGGCCGTCGATCGCCGGGATCGTCTCGACGATGTCGGGCAGCCTGTCGGTTGGAATGCTGTCGCTGCTGTGTGTCGTACCGATTTCGGCGGGGTTGCTGTTTTTCGGCTATCGCAGCATCACCAAGGCCGAGGCGACGCTTGTCGACCGTGCCCGCGCCGCTGGTGAGGTTATTGCTTAACCACAAATCAAGTGTGGCCCTTTATGCCAGCATCATGGGTCGCACGGTGGAGCATCAATGAAAGTCATGACAATCTTCGGGACACGTCCCGAAGCGATTAAACTTGCGCCCGTTATCGCTGCATTGGAGGCAACACCCGGCATCGTATCGCGTACCTGCGTCACCGCGCAGCATCGCGGGATGCTCGATCAGGTGCTCGAACTAAACAATATTGTCCCCGACCACGACCTTGATCTGATGCGCCCCGCGCAGACGCTCGATGCGATTACCGCCGCACTGCTCACCGGCATCGGCGACGTGCTCGACAAGGAGACCCCCGACCGCGTGATCGTGCAGGGCGACACCGCCACGGCCATGATCGGGGCACTGGCGGCCTATTACCGTCGCCTCCCCGTCAGCCATGTCGAAGCGGGCCTGCGTAGCGGGGACATTTATCGCCCGTGGCCGGAGGAAGTGAACCGCCGCATTGTCTCGACCATTGCCGACCAGCATTTTGCGCCGACGACGACCGCTGCCGAGGCCCTTTACCGCGAGAGCATTGACCCTGCGACTGTCCATGTCACCGGTAACACGGTTATTGACGCACTGCTCGCGACCCGCGACCGGATTGCCGCCAACCCCGGCATGACCAAGGGGCTGGACCTGTTGTTCAGCCGTTTCACCAAGCGCCGCATTATCCTCGTCACCACCCACCGGCGCGAAAATTTCGCGGCGATGACGGCGGTAGCAGAAGCAATCAGCGCCATTGCCCAGCGCAACGACGTTGCGGTGATTTTTCCGGTTCACCCGAACCCCAATGTCGCGGGTGTTATGGAGCGGATGCTCAAGGGCCGCGACAATATCGCGATGATCCCGCCACAGGATTATCCGCACTTCGTGGCATTGCTCGACAAATGCGACTTTGTCCTGACCGACAGCGGCGGCGTGCAGGAAGAGGCACCCGCGCTCGGCAAGCCTGTGCTCGTCATGCGCGATACCACCGAACGGCCCGAGGGGGTAACGGCGGGCACGGCGCGCCTGATCGGCACCGATCCGCAACGCATCGTCGCCGAGGCGTTCGCTCTGCTCGATGACACCGTCCGCTATGACGCGATGGCGCGCGCCCACAACCCATTCGGCGACGGACAAGCGAGCGGGCGTATCGCCCGGATCATTGCTGCCGAGTAGGTGCCGCAAAATACCAAATGCAATTTTATATGGTCAACGCGGGGTAATCTTGTTTGTCTTGCAAAGACTTGATAAACTTTAGCAGTCATCAATAGTTAATTTGCATTGCGGCCAATATCATATGGCATACGTCATTGAATTCGTGCTAATTTTTTCCGCGATCACGTTTGCGGCGCTTGTTTTAGGCGTCTTTCTGACATCAAAATACCGCACATACAGCAAGGCCAGGCGCCTCAAGCGCCACTTCTCGTCGAAAAAATCACCCGGGCCGGCCGACGCAATGATAGGCGATCCCCAGGGCTTCAACGCTGCGGCGGTCGTAGATGTTGCGAAGGTCAACCAGCAGCGGCGTCGCCATAAGACCCGCTAACCGCTTGAGATCCAGCGCCCGGAACGCATCCCATTCGGTTACAATCGCCACCGCATCGGCCCCCTCGGCCACGGCATAGGCGTCTTTGCACATTGTCACGTCCGGCATCATCGGCTGGGCGAGTTCCATCCCTTCGGGATCAAACGCCTTCACCATTGCCCCCGCATCGAGCAGCGCCTGCACGATTGCCAGCGACGGCGCGTCGCGCATGTCGTCGGTGTTGGGTTTGAACGTCAGGCCCAGAATACCGACCGTCTTGCCGCGCACGTCGCCCCCCATCGCCGTACTGATCTTGCGCCCCATTGCGCGTTTGCGGGTGTCGTTGACCGACACCGTCGCCTCGACAATCCGCATCGGCACGCCCTCGTCGTCAGCGGTTTTGAGCAGCGCCAGCGTATCCTTGGGGAAACACGACCCGCCATAACCCGGCCCCGCGTGCAGAAATTTCGACCCGATACGGTTGTCGAGGCCGATCCCGTGCGCCACGTCCTTCACATCGGCACCCACCGCTTCGCACAGGTCCGCAATCTCGTTGATGAAAGTGATCTTGACCGCAAGGAACGCATTCGCCGCATATTTGATCAGCTCGGCGGTGCGCCGCGCGGTGAACAACAGGGGAGCCTGCCCCAGCGACAGCGGCCGGTAAACGTCGCGCATGACCTGTTCGGCGCGGGCATCCTCACAGCCGACAACGATGCGGTCAGGCCGTTTGAAATCACCGATAGCTGCTCCCTCGCGCAGAAATTCGGGGTTGGAAACCACCGCGATCTCCACATGCGGCGCGGCCTCACGCATGATCCGCTCGACTTCGTCGCCTGTACCCACCGGCACGGTTGATTTGGTCACCACGACCGTCGGCCCGGTAATCGCCCCCGCAATGTCGCGCGCGGCCTGATAGACATAGGTCAGGTCGGCATGGCCATCGCCGCGCCGCGACGGCGTGCCGACCGCGATAAAGATCGCATCGGCCCCCGCCACTGCCGGCGCAAGTTCGATGGTGAACATCAACCGCCCGGCATCGACATTGCTCTTGACCAGCGCGGCCAGTCCCGGCTCGTAGATCGGCATCCGTCCGGCATGGAGCGCGTCGATCTTGTCCTGCGACACATCGACACACACCACATCATGCCCGAAATCGGCAAAGCACGCGCCCGAAACCAGGCCGACATAGCCCGCGCCGATCATCGTGATTTTCATAAGGAAGGTAACTCCGCGCAGAACCAGAATGCGGCCAAAAGCCGCCAGCGCGTCCCATAGCCGAAAAACTGCTGCCAAAAGGGAAATTTCGTGCGCGAAATATTGCGCGCCCCGGAACCTTCGGCCTCCCTAGCCACAGCAAGAGCAACTGGCGGTGCGGCACGGATTCGAACACCAACGGATTGCCTGCAATCCGGACAACAAAGACTCCAGGGTTCGTGCGCCCCGCAATTTCGACGCCCCCAGCTACAACAGCGAAGACGTGGCGGAGAGGCAGGGATTCGAACCCTGGGTACCCTCACGGGCACGCCGCATTTCGAGTGCGGTGCTTTCGACCACTCAGCCACCTCTCCGCAGAGGTTCGGCAGGCCCGCAAAGGCCGACCGGCGAAATCGAAGCGCGGCGCATAGCGTTCCAAATCCCGCTTGCCAAGGCCCGCCCGGCGCGTCGCCCCGCGACACCCCCGTTCCCCCGCCGCGCACCACCCCGCTCTCTGTGCTTGTCTATTACGCAACAGCCCTTAAATTGGGGCCATGAACATCGCGCCGCACCACAATGGAAAGACCGCCCCTCCCGCGATTTCAAAGGCGCGCTTTGCCCTTGGCGAAGTTGTGAAGCACCGCCACTTCGAGTTTCGCGGCGTCATTTTCGACGTCGATCCGGTCTTTGCCAACAGCGAAGAATGGTATGAATCCATCCCCGAAGCGATCCGCCCGCGCAAGGATCAGCCGTTCTATCACCTGCTCGCCGAAAATGCGGAGAGCAGCTACGTCGCCTATGTCAGCCAGCAAAACCTGCTGCCCGACGACAGCGAGGAACCGGTCGAACACCCCGGCATCGCGGGCATGTTCGAGGCGTTCGACGGGGTGAAATATCCGTTGAAGGCGTCGCGGAAGCACTGATTTAGCGCTGACGCGGGACACCGTATTCGGTGCCCCTTTCTACTCCAAAAAAACCGGTTCAGGCCGCCCGACGACGCAGCCGTGCCATTTCGTTATCGAACGCCGTGGTCAGTTCGACAGCCTGTGCCGAGGGAAGGCGGCTTGCCATGTCGGGAAACATCACCGTGTTCCGGAGCAGTTCCTTCGCCTCCCAAGGCATTGTGTCGGCAGCGCGAAGTTCATTCAGCTTGCGCGTCAGTTCGGCGACGATATCATCCGGCGTCATCGGCATTTCGAGACTGCCCTGCGGCGCGCCGAACATATCGTGCTGCTTGAACCCGGTGCCGTAAACGTCAGTCCGCATCGGATAGGTCATCGGTATCGCTTTCGTCGAAATCACGCTTTCCCCATTGGCCTTAAGATTGTTATTATTCGGCATCGGCGCGGGCACGCGACAAAAACACTGTAATGATTAGCTATTTCTCGCAGCTTCTGCTGCAATGTGGCCCGCAAAACATGTCACGAACGTCTTAAGGCTGGTCATGTCAGACAGTGCAATCGAGGCACCGTCTCGTACAGCCGTGCGCGGAGAGGCGATCAAGGCTGTGCTGGAATAAAGCTGTTCCTGCATCAGTCGCTGACAAAGCATGTCATAGCGCCCGAGATAAGAGGCCCCCTGAAACTCTTTGAACACCGCAAAATGCGGCGAGCGATCCCGCACGGGCGAGCGGGATTTTGCAGTGTCCTCGACCATCATCAGCCAGCCTACAAACGGTCGCGGCTGTTTTCCGAAAGCTCCCTCGCGATAGGCCGTCCATAAATCGTGTGCGGTGCCAATGGCTTCCTCAGTGCGGTTATTGAAGTTGTTGCCGAACGATGGGCCAACCTGACTCTTGAGTTCGAGCGCAGCGATCAGCCGTCCTTCATTGATAACCAGCAAATCCCATTTCTTGGTCGGACGAAAATATCCCGGCAGCGTAACGACCCCACTTGTTTGATGAACCTCGGCGTGGCCAAGCCCGTTATCCTTCACAAGATCAATCACCAGCGCGACAAAACCGTCCATATTTTTGCCAGCGGTTACACCGGCACGCTCCCCTTGGTCAGCGTTGCCCGACTGAATTTGTTTTAGGCGAGCCTTTTCGCGGTTGCCCCAGAATGCCATAATCGCCTCGCGGGCCTGTTCTTCGTAATTGGCGAGGGCGAGTGTCATGCAGCCTCTTTCAAGCTCAGTGATTCGCGTTCCAAAATGCTTAATCCGTAAAGCGCCGCTACCGCGTTATCACAGGCACCGCGATCGCGCTGCTTACCGGCAGCAACCAGCATTGCGCGAATATCGCTTGGCACATCCTGCCAATGGGGGATTCGCAGCCGACGTAGATACTGCGCCTGAAAACGCAGATAGCCGCCCCGCATCTTGGTCGAGTAGGATGATACGAACAGCCGCGTCACATCGGAGAGCATGACCGCTTGCAGCGCGATCAAATCCCACGTCTCCGAGGTGATGAAATAGAGATTGTGGTGGGGATAATAGCGCCCTTCGTCATAGACGACATGCGCCTCACCCTTGATGTCAGGGATGAGCAGCTTGGGCCGTCGGACTAGATCAGGATAAATTCGGTCGATGGTCCGATACCAGCGGTCGGGCGATTTAATCGCCACAAACCGACCGGCAATCGCTTCGCGGTGCGTTTCTAAATAACGCGCGAGACGAGGATAATCGGTCAGAGCAACCAGCCCGCCACCATCGGCGAATGGGTTGATAACGCCAAGGCCGCGATGAACAATCACGCCGCTTTGAATGTCGCGGGTCGTGACCAGCGGCAGCTTGCGATCATCCTCGACATCGAGCTTTGCATAGTCACCGATAAAGGCTTTGTCAGCACCCGTCGCCACGCCGATACCGACTTTACAATCTGCTTCCTCCAACGTCGGGTAGGTCGATTCAATCCGACCAATGAGATCGCCGTTGCCTGTCGAATGCACAATCCATGGCGCATCACGAACGCCTACAACGCGCACCGCGTCGGCAGCATTGCTGCCAGCAGCCGTCAATCGCTGGGCGAGTGCCGACAACACCGTCGGGCTGATGATAGGGCGATGCGCGACGTTCGTCGTGTCACCGGATTCGTTGGCGATGACGAAGATGCCCGGATAGGCAATCACGTCGGAGGTAAAGGCCGGCGTGTCGACCATGTCGATATAGGTTCGCAGGTGATAGTTGGCGGCAATAAGTTCGCGCAGCGGGCCACCATAGCGGTTTTTCATCCAACGATCAGCGCAGATAAAGCCGAGTACACCGCCCTTCGAGAGCAGGCCCAACGCACGCTCCATGAACGGAATGTAGAGATCGGCACGGTCGAAGATGGTTGCATACCGCGCTCGATATTCGGCGATCAATGCCGCTGGAATCATCTCTTGACGCAGGTACGGGGGGTTCCCGACCACGAAGTCAAAACCTTCCTCGTGGGGCATCAGCAAGAAATCGCCTTGCAATAACCATGCTCCACAAAGTGATGCAGCATCCGCATCACTTATGCCATGCATTTTAAGAACTCCCGCAAGCGCCCGCTTCATATCACGGTAGCTAGCGTGATGCAGTTCAACCCCACATATCGCGTTTGCCAAATCACTTGCGGGATTGGTGCCGCCGCTACGAACGTAAGCCGTCAGAAGGCGCTCGATAGCTGGGAAAAGAAAATCACCTCCGCCAAACGACGGCTCCAAAAGCCGCATCTCGTGAAGCGGTTGGTCCGCTGTATAACCGCACAAGTCGAGGATGAAATCCGCCACTTCCGGGCGTGTGAAAATCGCGCCGCGCTGTTCACCACCCGCATTAGCGAGTATGTCGATAGCTGCCGCAACCGGACACACATCGAAAAGATGCGGTTGAAGGGAAAATACGGCGGATTGCGATTTCACAAGTGGCCCTAGGTGAAATTTGAAGAAAACAAAAATAGAACATCGTGGATTGATGATCAAGTTGCGCTACACGATGAAACCGATATGCGTCGTGTGCAACCTTGAAGCGCGTAATAGAGCGCTTCGGCCCAATCCTCTTCGAACGCCTTGGCGGTTCGACTGATCTCATCTCTTCCCAGCCGCTCACACGCCCCCCCTGCTGGCCCCTTTTTGCACAGCCACCCTAGCGGCTTTGCCGGAGCGCAAAAGCCCTTGACAGATTTTTAAGTTCTTGCTATGTTCTAAGGAATCAAATCGCTCTGCTCTCAGGTCGCACCGCACCCGGTCATGAAAACGTGTTTCAGGTGTGAACTTTGTGACCTTTGCGCGGGCATGAAGGGGTGATTGTGGGCATCGACGACCTTGACAGCCGCCGACCTTGACAGCCGACGCCCCCGTCCGTATCGGCACCGTCTTTCCCGGCGGGTTCGCCTCTCGGGACAAATATCTTTGACTTGAAAGTAGAGCCATGTTCGCCATCGTGCGCACGGGCGGCAAGCAATATCGCGTTGCCGCAGGAGACAAGATCGTCGTTGACCGCATGGACGGCGAGGCGGGATCGCGAATCACGCTCGGCGATGTGCTGTTCACCAGCACCGGCGAAAGCGGTCTGACCGTCGCAGCCGAGATCATCGCGCAGGCGAAGGCCGACAAGGTCATCGTCTTCAAGAAAAAGCGTCGCCATAATTATCGCCGCAAGAACGGCCATCGCCAGCAGCATACGATCCTCCAGATCGTCAGCGTCGGCGCGGCTCCTGCGGCTGAAAAAAAGGCAAAGCCGGTCAAGGAAGCGGTCCCCGTCGAGGCAGCACCTGCCGTCGAAGCTGCTGCACCTGTCGCGGCTCCTGCAGCCGACGCCCCCAAGAAAAAGGCCGCTGCAAAGCCGGCTGCCAAGAAGACCGCGGAGTAATCTAAGATGGCACATAAGAAAGCTGGCGGTTCATCGCGTAACGGTCGTGACTCGGCCGGTCGTCGTCTTGGCGTCAAGAAATTCGGTGGCGAACATGCGCTGGCCGGGAACATCCTCGTCCGTCAACGCGGCACCCGCGTCTGGCCGGGCCGCAACGTCGGCTGTGGCAAGGACCACACGCTGTTCGCCCTCGTCGAGGGTCGCGTTGCCTTTCATCTCGGCAAGCTTGGCCGAAAGTATGTCTCGGTCGATATGCCGATTGCAATCGCGGCGGAATAACCGGCGGTCCGAAATACGGGTCGCCTTACGGGTGACCCGAAGGTCCGTTCAGACGGACCGAGAGGGAGTAGGGATCACCTGAAACCTCCAAGCGGCTAACTCCCTCATCCGGTCAAGGCGGTGTCACAAA
>JANNCK010000026.1:0-8006 GCA_031386545.1 Sphingomonadales bacterium | reverse complement strand
CGCTCGACGCAGCCAGACGCTCGTGCGGCGACGCCCCTCCGTCACGCTTCGCGCGCCACCTCCCCGTGCCGGGGAGGAGTTTTGCGAACATCCTTGAATTCCGGGGACAGCGGAATTCCGGGACGAATTCCGGGGACAGGAATTCCGGGGACAGTATACTTAACTCCAGTCCCTAGCCCGTCATGCTGAACTCGTTTCAGCATCCACCCCTCCACGCTCGACATGCCAACGGCGGAGAGGTGGACCCTGAAACGAGTTCAGGGTGACGATTGCTCGGGGCTGGTGCCGCCGCAATTCCTCCCCGGAACGGGGAGGGGGACCACGGAGTGGTGGAGGGGCCGCTCGACGCAGCCAGACGCTCGTGCGGCGACGCCCCTCCGTCACGCTTCGCGCGCCACCTCCCCGTGCCGGGGAGGAATTGGGTTCACCCCAACCCCGCCGCCTTTCGCAGCGCCGCGTTCATCCGTGTTTGCCAGCCCGGCCCGCGCTCGCGGAGGTGCAAAGCAACCCGCGGTCGAGGCACAAGCTTACCCCATTTACGCTACGGCTTGCGTAGTAAAACCCGCTTCGCTACGTCGCGCCTTACTGACCCTTTCGGAGCTGAAAGAATGGCCGCTGTTTTGCTGCGTAAACCTTTAATTGCTGCTTTTATATTGTCGGCACTGCCGACTGCCGCACTGGCCGGGCCGTGCGAAGATAGCTTCGTCAAAAAGGGCAGCCCGATTGGTGGCCTGCGCTTTATCGCGACAACAACCGTTGCCGATCTGACCCCGGCGAGCGCCATCAGGCAGCTTCAGGGCGTGGCAGTGACGCGCAACTATGATGTGCTGGCGGTCGAGGCCGAGGACGGCTCGATGCTGATCGAACAGGCGCAAACCGGCGCGGCGCGTTCCTTTCCGATTATCGTCACCGCGAGCCATGCGGGTGGCATGGGTACGGTGCGGCTGGAGGCCAAGCTGCCCACCGCGATGTTCGCCGGTACCGAAGGGGCCAAGAACGAATTGTGCGCGATGCTCAACCAGTTGAAGGGCGGCAAAGCGGGACTTGCGCTGGCGGCGCGCGCCAAGGGGGCGGTTTCTACGCAGGCACCGCTGGCGATCGATGCACTGATGCTGTCGTCGCAGATTTCGAAGGACACCGAACGCAACGCGGCCGCGATCCCGCTGCGGTACAAGAACAAGGCGTTCACGGTCAGCGGGACCGTGGACTATGTCATGCGCGACGGCGACTTTTACCGTGTTGCCTATAAAGTTCTTAATCCGTGGGAAATGGCGATCCGCTTGCCCGGTGCCGCGCAGTTCAAAACGGACATAAGTTGCCTGCTGGCCAAGGGGCAGTCGGTCTTTGCGCTGACGCTCAAGCCGGGAAGATCGATAAAGCTGACCGGCACTTACCGTGACTTCGACGAGTTCAAGCACGTCATCTGGCTGGAGAATTGCCGCCCGGCCTAGCGCCAACGAGGCACGAACGCGATGGGGTCGCCGGGGGGGTGTGGCTTCGCCTTATCGTCGCGCCCAGCGTTGCAGCGCGGGTCGAAATTTGAGGAACGCGCCGTACAGCCGCTCCAGCATCGCCAATACCACGCCGTTGCGCGCCGCGAGGCCGAGCGGACGCAGCAGCGGTATTGCGCGCCACATTGCGGCGAAGGCGGCTGCCCCGTCGAGCACTGGCCCGCCCGCCTCGCGGGCATGGAACCGCGCGAGCAACAGGTCGCGGTCGATGGGGCAGGCGGCCCCCTCCGGTGCCACATCGACGAACGCGATGGCCTGCGCGCGGTCGAGCCGTCGCATTAGCGCAATCTCGCGGATGCACAGGGGGCAGGCCCCGTCGTACCAGACTGTTACAGCGGTCATGACCTGCGATATGGAACCTTAACCCGCGTCGCGCTAGGTTGCTGTATGGCTATCAACCTTTCCGAATTCGAACGCGGCTCCGACGTCTATGACAAGGATGGGGACGGCGACTACGACGCCGAGCTCGCCAAGCTGACCGAGCGGCTGGAGCGGATTCAGGCCGCGCACATCATCCACGGCAAGAGTGCGATTATCGCGGTCGAGGGCTGGGATGCGTCGGGCAAGGGCGGGGCGATCCAGCGGCTGACCGCCAGCTGGGATCCACGCTATTACGAAGTATGGCCGATTGCCGCCCCGACCGAGGAAGAGCGCGTCCGCCATTTCCTGTGGCGGTTCTGGAAACGTCTGCCGGGCCGGGGCGAGATCAACATATTCGACCGCAGCTGGTACGGTCGCGTCCTTGTCGAACGCGTCGAGGGCTATTGCAGCGAAGCCGACTGGAAGCGCGCCTATGACGAGATTAACGAATTCGAGGCGCAGCAGAAGGACAATGGCGTCACTGTCGTAAAGCTGTTCCTGCACATCACGCAAAAGGAACAGGACAAAAGGTTTCAGGACCGGCTTGCCGACCCGTGGAAACGCTGGAAAACCGGCAAGGATGATTACCGCAACCGCGCGCGGCGGGCGGACTATCTAAAGGCCTATGACACGATGTTCGAGCGCACCGACACGCGCTGGGCGCCGTGGAAAGTGATCGACGCGAACGACAAAAAGGCGGCGCGGATCGCCGTGCTTTCTTATGTCGCCGACCGGCTGGAAGGAGCGGTCGAGATGAAACCGCTAGAGGCCGATCCCGAAGTCGTGGCGCTGGCGAAGGAAGTATTTGGTAGCTAGCCTGCTTTGGCAATGATTGTGCGTACGGCCTTTGGGTCGGCAGCGATCATGCGTAGCAAAGTGACACTGCCGGTATCGGGCAGACGACGACCCTGTTCCCAATCGCGAACCGCCCCGACCTTGAGCCGGAATGTGTCTGCAAATGCGGCCTGCGTCATATTGTTGGCCTCGCGGATCGCTTTGACATCGACGCTCGACACGCGCCCACGGGTTGTGTCGCCACCCGCATAGGCAATTGCGTCCTCCAGCCCGGCTGTGATTTTGTCGAATGCATTTTTCATTTCGGGCTTTCCTGGGTGCCACCTGCGTGACTGGCTGCTTTCAATAATTTCGTCAGACGGGCGAGTGCATTGCGTTCGCTCTTGTCCAGATTGTCCTTTTCGCCTTTGCCGAATACGGTCAGCAAGAAGACAGGCACGTCCTCACCCGCAAAATAGGTGATGACCCGGTATCCGCCTGATTTTCCGGTACCGGGTTTTCGTACCCGTAGCTTTCGCGCACCACCGCACCCGGGCATGATTGCGCCAACCTCGGGATCAGCGGCAATGATACTGACCACGGTATCGCGCTCTATCTCGGTCATTCCCGCATCGTCGGCTGCTGCGAGGTACGCGTTAGTCTCGACTACCGAATGCATGGGATTTAATACGGCATTGCCGTATGGTTGTCAAGGTGCAGGATACCCAATCCCCACCACCTCGACCTCGCTCTCGCCGCCCGGCAGCGTCACCCGCCGCACATCACCGACTGCGGCACTGCGTAAGGCGCGCGCCATCGGGCTGGTCCAGCTGATCCGGCCCGCGCTGGCGTCGCTTTCGTCGGCACCGACCAGTGTCACCGTCCGCTCGCGATCTTCCTCGTCGGCAATTGTCACCGTCGCCCCGAACCAGACGCGACTATGATCGGTCTGCGTGGTCGGATCGACGACGGTCACAGCCTTCATCCGCCGCGCCAGATGCGATGCGCGCCCGTCAATCGCACGCAGCCGCTGTCGGCCATAGATATAATCGCCGTTTTCCGACCGGTCGCCATTACCAGCGGCCCAGCTGACGATTTCGACGACGGCAGGCCGTTCGACCGACATTAGCTGTGTGTATTCGCTGCGGAGCGCCTCGAACCCGGCGGGCGTGATCGGGTCGGACATGTTCGTATCATGCACTAACCACCACGCGCCGTCATGCTGAACTTGTTTCAGCATCCACCCCACAGCCCGACAAGCCTTCGCAAGCGGGGAAGTAGACCCTGAAACAAGTTCAGGGTGACGGCAGCGAGCGTTGGTGCAGTGTTACCCCGGTGTCCGTTTGCCGAGATAGGTCGATAGCGGGGTGTTGGTTTGCACCCGCGCCTTGGTCGGGTCGATCAGGTCGTACACCACAGCATTTTCGAGAACGCGCTGCACATAGCCGCGCGTCTCGGTGAGCGGGATCGTTTCGATCCACTGCAAAATGTCGATGCTGCCGTTGCGCGGGTCGCCGTTGGCGCGCAGCCATTTATTCACATTGCCCGGCCCCGCGTTGTACGCCGCGACCGCAAGCGGGTAGCTGCCGCTGTAATAGCTCATCATCCGCGAGAAATAATCATTGCCCAGCCGGATGTTATATTGCGTATCGGTCGTCAGCCCGCCGAGGTCGTAACTCGCGCCGATCTTGACTGCGGTTTCGCGCGCAGTGCCGGGCATCAGCTGCATCAGGCCGCGTGCGCCCGCACGGCTGAGCGCCGCACGGTCAAACTGGCTTTCCTGACGCGAAATCGCGTGAACCATTGTCCAGTTGGCGCGCGCCTCTTCTGGGACCGGCACAACGGGAAATCCGGCGCGAACATAATCGTTATAACCGTTGATCCCGGCACTGCGCCCAACCATCACCGCCAGATCGGGGCGCGCAATGCGCTGGGCCAGTTCGACGGCAAGGATATGGTCGGCATCGCTGGTCGCGGCCTGCGCGATCTGGCGGACGAACAAGGTCTGGGTCAGGTGGTCGCTGCGCTGGCCCAGAATCTGGACGGTACGGACAATTTCCTGATTGAAAAACGCCTCGCGCTGGTTCTGCGATATTTCAATCCGTGCGGTGACGGCAGGAATTGCCGGTGTGCGGCCAAGGCGTTCGGCGGCGAGCTGGCCATAGAATTGGTCGAACAGCGTGGCGGCGTTGGCGTAATAAAGGTCGGCATCGCTGCGGCGACCCGATGCCTCTGCGGCGCGCCCGGCCCAGTACAGCCCTTTTGCCTTGGTTTGCGGCGACCGTGCAGCCTTGGCGTAAAGATCGAACATCCGGATTGCCTCGGCGGGGCGACCGAGTTTGTTGAGTGCCGTCGTCCCCGCCAGCCAGGTTGCGTTGGTATATTCGTCGCGCTCGCCAAACGGGCGGTCGCGGACGACGGTACCTGCCGGATAAACATCCTCGACCTGCCGCGCGATGTCATAGGCGGTCTGGAGCTGACCCTGTGCAGCGGCATTGCGGGCGACGGCGACAAGCGTGTCGAGCCAGCGTTCGGCATCGAGCGGCGGGGCGTTAAGGCGGCGCGGGGCAGCGAGCAGGGCTTGCGCCGCATATTCCTGACCCGAGAGCCGCAACCACATGACGCGGTCGATCAAAAAGCCGGGATCGCCGGTGGCACTGGTGGCGACATAGCCGAGCTTGCTGGCGGCATCGGGTGCTTTGGCCTGCATCGCCACGCGCGCATCGAAGTGTGGCTGGCGTGCAGGGCTGGTCAGCGACAATTGGCGGGCGGCGAGCGGCGTCGCACGGTTCCACAACAGCCGGTCCATCCGCGCATCGTGATCGGCGGTCGACAACAGCCCGGGCCAGCGGGTGACCAGCCGTGATTCATCATCGGGGGACAGCGCGCCCATCGCCCATGCGCGCTTTGCCGCCATGCGCGCCTCGTCGCGGCGACCAATCGCGTCGAGCGACTCGGCCTGACGTAGGGCAGCCGTCGCCGTGGCGGGGGCGAACCGCCCGAAATAGGCGGCAACCAGCTGTGGATCCTCGGCATCGGTGCGCAGCGCACGTTCCGCCGATTTGCGGATCGCGGCTTCGCCCGGCCAGCCGGGATGCGCGACGAGGAACCGCGCATAGGAGGAAAACGGCAAAGCTTCCGACTGGCGCACGGCATTCCATTCGGAAATCGCCACCGACAGCGCCGAATCATTGACGACCATCACCGACCGGGTCGGCGGGGCCGCCATCAAATCCTGTGCCGAAGCACTGACGGGAACGACCGCAGGTGCGGCGACAAGCAGCGCAGAAGCGACAAAGCGGTGGATCAGTTGGGAGGTCATGCTGGACATGCTGGGACTTGCGTCCTTATCAGGCGCTGAACGGCGTAAGTTAAATTCGCGGCAAAAATTGGTCATTGTGACGCTATGCCGCAGCGCAACAGGTGCGTGAAGGGAGAAGAACATGTTTTCCGGCTCGATTCCGGCACTGGTGACGCCGTTTCGGGACGGCAAGGTCGATGAGGCGGCGTTTCGCGCGCTTGTGAACTGGCAAATCGAGAGTGGTTCGTCCGCACTCGTCCCCTGCGGCACGACCGGCGAAAGCGCGACCTTGAGCTATGACGAGCATTACCGCGTGATCGAACTATGCATCGAGGCGGCATCGGGTCGCGTCCCGGTCATCGCAGGCTGCGGCTCAAACGACACCGCCACCGCCGTACGCCACATGGATTTTGCCAAACAGGCGGGTGCGGACGCCGCGCTCGTCGTTGCGCCTTATTACAACCGCCCCAATCAGGACGGGGTGTTCGCGCATTACGCACATCTGGCGAGCCTGAGTGATCTACCGATTGTCGTTTACAACGTCCCCGGCCGTACCGTGACCGACATTCAGCCCGAAACCATGGCGCGGCTTGCCGAATTGCCGACGATCATCGGCATCAAGGACGCCAGCGGCAATATGGCCCGCATCGCCGCGCACCGGCTGAGCTGTGGCACTGATTTCTGCCAGTTGTCGGGTAACGACGACATGGCGCTGTCATACAATGCCGCAGGCGGCGTCGGCTGCATTTCGGTGAGCGCCAACGTCGCGCCGAAACTTTGCGCCGAGTTTCAGGCGGCGTGTGCGGCGGGTGACTACGCCCTCGCCCGCGATCTCAACGATAAACTCTATCCGCTTCATGCGGCCTTGTTTTCGGATGCCTCGCCCGGACCCACCAAATATGCGATGGCAAAGCTACTCGACTGGATGCCCGACGAACTGCGCCTTCCGATGACTCAGCCTTCAGAGGCATCGCGCCGCACGGTTGATGACGCCTTGGTTTGGGCAGGATTGCTCGGATGATCGCAGCGCTGCTTACTCTTGCCACCGCCGCGCCGGGACCGATCCCTGCCATCAGACAAGTTCCACTTGCCTGCACCAATGAAGGCCCGCGATCGGAGATTGCCCAACACGAGCGCATTCGCGCAATAACCAAGGTTTCCTTGCCGGAGGCAGCGTATCGCATTCTATGGAGGCAGCAGGGGGGACACCTTGCAACGGGCTACTGGAGCGTAGTTGCGACCAGCATCGACGGCCAACGGTGGTTCGTTGATGCCAGCGGGTATTCCGAAATCTGGGTTACGGACGCGACACCGGATGTCCGGAATCCCATCCGCTTCGCCCTTGTCGCCGCAAAGGCGAAGATGTTGACCGAATTGGTTGCTCGCGCGTGCGACCCGCGCGTTGTCATCGCAAGCGAACCACGCGATCCAAAGAGTCCCCCTCCTTTTGGGATGATGGTGCATCAACTAATTGTAGAGCGCGCGGGTCGCTTTCGATCGCTGTCGTGGTCCGGGCATGGCGTTGGCAGCGGGAGCGGTCTCGTCGATCTGCTCGTTCCCTGAGGATCAATATGGCACGGCCCCGCCCCGAACAAGTGAAAGCCAAAACCGTCGCCGAGAACCGGCGGGCGCGGTATGACTATGCCATTGAGGATACTTACGAAGCCGGGATCATGCTGACTGGCACCGAGGTAAAATCGCTGCGTTTCGGCGAAGGGTCGATTGCCGAATCCTATGCCGAGGTGTAGGGCGTCGAGGTCTGGCTCGTCAACTCCAACGTCCCCGAATACAGCCACGGCAACCGCGAGAACCACGAGCCGAAGCGCCCGCGCAAATTACTGCTCAACGAGCGCGAAATCGAAAAAATGCACAAGGCGATTTCGCGTGAGGGGATGACGCTGGTCCCGCTGTCGATCTATTTCAACGGTCGCGGTCGCGCCAAGGTCGAGATCGCCATCGCCAAGGGCCGCAAGCATCAGGACAAGCGCGAATACGAGAAAGAAAAGGACTGGAAACGCGAGTCCGCCCGGATCTTGAGGGACCGCGGGTGAACACAGCTG
>JANNCK010000181.1:0-2390 GCA_031386545.1 Sphingomonadales bacterium | reverse complement strand
ATGGACGCAGTTGGCTGAGCGGCGATGGCATGATCAACGGCGGCAGCAAGCACATCCGCCCGCATCACCATCCCCGCGCCACCACCAGCGGGCGTATCATCGACCGACTTGTGCTTGTCCGTCGCGAAATCGCGGATGTTGATCGCGGTGCACGACCATTTCCCTTCCGCAAGCGCCCTCCCCGCCAGCGACGTGCCAAGCGGGCCAGGGAACATCTCGGGGTAGAGGCTCAGGATTTGGGCGGCGAAGGTCATCGCGAATGTAGAGCCGACAAAATTGTCATCAGCGCCACCGTGCCCAAGCATGAAGCCAGTGCGAAAACGCTGTACAACGCCAAGACCTCCTATACCTCATTGGACCGGTGCTCGGCGCGGGCATCCAAAGCAAATGCCATGGTAAAAATGGCAGGCAGCAGAAGACCTAATCCGATTGACGTGGCTGATCGAGCTACTTTCGCAATGTCGCGCTGTAACAACCACGCCACTCCGGCAACGATCATGCCTAGTGGAATAGCTAGGAACGCCAGCGGGACGATCACTCCGAAGTCCAATTCTCGACCCTCAACCCCGGCACGTCGGCGAAATGCTTTTCATTGTCGGTGACAATTGTCAGCCCCAACGACAACGCGTGTGCGGCAATCAAGCGATCGTAGCTGTGACGCGCGAAGGCCAAACTTGCATAAGCCTGCGCTGCCGACGCATCGAATGGCAGAACGGGGATTTCTTCGATCAGCACATTCAACCGCTCGATCGGCGGCGGTTTGCCCCGCTCCGATCCGTGCACGACCTCGGCATAGGCAACGGCAGACGTGACAAGATCGCCCGCGTCGCATACTCCGACGCGGGCGATGACACGCTCGTTCGCGTCGAGACTGATTGCGATCAGGATGTTGCTGTCGAGGAGATACTTCATTCACCAAGCATGTATTTTGCACGCCATTCGGGATCATCCCAAAGCAACGCCCGCTCTTCGAACACGCGCTCCTCGGGCTTGATGAAGCGCAAGCCCGATCCGATCGCGCAGCCGCGCACCTTGTCGATGTTAAACTTGCGTTTTGGCGCGCCGACCGCCTCGACACGAAATGACATCGGGGCTTCGCGCACCATGCGGACCTCAGTGCCTTCGGGCACGCCGAGCCCCTTGGGTAAACGCAAGGCGACCGAGTTGCCCGACTTGAATGTCGTGCCTTGGTACTCCGAACGATTTTCCATCATAGCCTCCGTATACACACCAAGTATATACTAAACGGCATAAGCCCCGTCAATCACTACCCGTTCGCCCCATTCGGGTACGGCGTCGGGGCGCATCGGGACCATGAAGCGTTTCTTGTCGGAGCGCTCAATCTCGATCACGTCCCCCGCGCCGAAGTTTTCGACGGCGACGACATGGCCGAGCGCCGCGCCGTCCGTGGACACGGCGGGGAGGCCAATAAGGTCGGCGTGGTAATACTCCCCCTCGCCAAGCGGCGGGAGGGTGTCACGCGGGACGGTCAGCGCGGTGCCGCGCAGGCGCTCGGCAGCTGTACGGTCGAGGACTTCGGCGAAGCGCGCGATATTGCCGCGCAACGTTTGCAACGTCAGCGCGCCGTCGTTGAAGCTCTTGTACCCCGACAAATTGTCGGTGAAAAACTTGAGCTTCACCTCACCGCCCACGCCATGCGCGCCGGCGATTGCGGCGAGCGTGACGGGGCGGCGCGGGTCCAAGACTTAAGCCTCAGCCGTCTTTGCTTCTTCGGCGGCTTCAGGCGCAGCGTCAGCCTGTTCAGCGGCAGGCGCTTCCTCGGCCTGAGCCTGCTCGACCGGTGCCTGCTCGACCGGCGCTTCCTCAGCAACGACTTCGGCTGGAGCTTCTTCAGCCTGGGCCTGTTCGGCGGGGGCTTCCTCGGCGACCACTTCAGCAGCAGGTGCCTCTTCAGCAACTACAGCTTCAACGGGCGCTTCCTCGGCGACGGCTTCTTCTACAACCGGCTCTGGTGCAGGCGCGGCAGCAGCAGCTGCGGCGGCCTCAGCGGCTTCGACAGCCTTCTTTTCCTGTTCTTCGACACGCTCAAGCGCCTTCTCACCGGG
Source organism: Sphingomonadales bacterium (assembly GCA_031386545.1). GTDB lineage: Bacteria > Pseudomonadota > Alphaproteobacteria > Sphingomonadales > Sphingomonadaceae > Sphingomonas_O. The sequence goes on along the minus strand of JANNCK010000181.1, from coordinate 324 downwards.
CTTGCCCTTGGTCGGGTTGTTGCGCGCGGCACGTTCGCGGACGCCAGCGACGTCGAGGAAGCGGGCGACGCGGTCGGTCGGTTGCGCACCAACGCTCAGCCAATGCTTCGCGCGCTCGACGTTCAGTACGACGCGGTTGGCATCGTCCTTGGCGAGCAGCGGATTGTAGCTGCCCAGACGTTCGATGAAATTACCGTCGCGGGGCGAACGCGCATCGGCAACGACAATGCGGTAATACGGGCGCTTCTTGGAGCCACCGCGCGAGAGACGAATTGAAACTGCCATTGTCTTACTTCCTTCGTTGATTTCGTTGATTCAGTTATC
>JANNCK010000023.1:0-5007 GCA_031386545.1 Sphingomonadales bacterium | reverse complement strand
GTTCTGGCGCTCAACGCGGTCGGTTGGGACATATCGAGCGGGGTGCCAGCCGAGCGGCTGACGATGGTCGGGGCCAAGGATTCGCCGATTCCGTTCCACACCCTGTTCACCGGCATGATCTTTATCCAGATCTATTATTGGTCAACCAACCAGCCGATTACGCAAAAGGCGATGGCAGCGCCGACGGTGCGCGAGGCGCAAAAGGGGGTGCTGGCGGCGGCGTGCATCCGCATTCTGATCATTCCGGCGATTGTCGTTATTCCCGGTGTGGTCGCGTTCAAGCTGTTCGGCGATGTCGATGATGCTGCCTATGGGCGGCTGGTCGGCGAAGTCCTGCCACCGTGGATGTCGGGTGCGTTCGCCGCGATGATCGCCGCTGCCGTGATCGCACATACTAGCGCCGTACTGAACGCCGCTGTTGGTCTATACGCTATTGATTTTCATGATAAATTTGTCCGACCTGTCGCCAATCACTGGCGGCTCGCTGCGATTACCTCAATAGCGTTGACGGTCACATCAATCGCGCTGGTGCCAGTCTTTGAAAACGCCAAAAGCATCATTAATCTGTTGCAGCAACTGAACGGTCTGTCGTCGATGCCGATCCTGTCGGCGTTTATTGTCGGGCTGGCGTTCAAGGGGGTCGAGGCGCGCGCCGCGATTGTCGGCGTGCTGTGGGGGGTGGTGCTCTATGGACTCTACACCTTTGTGTTGGAGCCGCGCGGCATGGTGACGATGCACTATATCGATTTCATGGTGGTCACATTGGCAACGTCGATTGCGGCGGCGCTGCTTAGCAACCGCCTGGTGTTCGGGGGGCGGGCGGTATTGCGCTGGCGCGAAGGGGCCGCTGCCGTTTAAGGCACCAAGATGGCGTCCCAGACAACTCCCGGCATTGGTGACCCACGCCTGATGGCAGCAGCGATGGCGCTGTATGACAATCGGCTGACGGAGGCAGAGCCGCTGTTGCGCGCGCATCTGAAGGCCGACCCGTTCGACGTGTACGCGATCCGGATGCTGGCCGAACTGGCGGGACGGATCGGGCGGTACAAGGATGCCGAGGGCCTGTTGCGCCGCGCGCTGGAACTGCGACCTGAATTTGGCGCGGCGAGGGCCAATCTGGCGACGTGCCTGTATCGCCAGAACAAGCCGGTCGAGGCGATTGCCGAACTCGACCGCGTGTTGATCGACGAGCCTGAAAACGCTGGCCATTCAAACCTGAAAGCAGCGGCGCTGGGCAAGATTGGCGGCTTCGACGAAGCGATCGAGCTGTACGGTGAAGTTCTGAAAGCCGCACCGAACCAGCCCAAGGTGTGGATGAGTTACGGCCATATGCTGAAAACCGTGGGGCGGCTGGACGACGGGATTGCGGCATACCGTCGCGCCATCGAGATTGCACCGGCGCTTGGCGAAGTGTGGTGGAGTCTCGCGAATCTGAAGACCGTGCGGTTCAGCGCGGACGATGTCATGGCGATGCAGGCGGCGCTGGCACGGCGTGACATTGCCGACGAAGACCGGTTCCACCTCGACTTCGCGCTAGGCAAGGCGTTCGAGGATGCCAAGGACTATGCCGCGTCGTTCACGCATTATGACGCGGGCAATACATTGCGACAGACAGGTGACAGCTATGACGCTGGCGAAATGACCCGATTCGTCGATCGGACCATTGCCGTCACGCCGCCAGCGTTGTTCGCCGCACGGGCAGGGCAGGGCTGCTCCGAACGTGCGCCTATTTTTGTGCTTGGAATGCCGCGAGCGGGATCGACACTCGTCGAACAGATTTTGTCGAGCCACAGTCAGGTCGAGGGAACGTCCGAGCTACCTGACATTCCGGCGCTCGCCCGCACCAAGGACTATCCTGAAAATCTTGCGTCCCTGTCGCCCGATAGGCTGCGCGCACTTGGCGAGAGTTATCTGGAGCGGACGCGCGTCCAGCGACGGAGCGACAAACCGTTGTTCATCGACAAATTGCCCAACAACTGGGTGCACGTCCCCTTTGTCCATTTGATCCTGCCGAACGCGATTATCATCGACGCGCGGCGGCACCCGATGAGCTGCTGTTTTTCCAACTTCAAACAACATTTCGCCAAGGGCCAGGCGTTTAGCTATTCGCTGGAGGACATGGGGCAATATTATGTCGATTATGTCCGCCTGATGCGCCACGTCGATACCGTGCTGCCAGGGCGGGTGCACCGCGTTATCTATGAGCACATGGTCGATGACAGCGAAGCCGAAATCCGGGCGCTGCTCGATGCCTGCGGCTTGCCGTTTGAGGCGGCGTGCCTGCGCTTTCACGAGACCGAACGCGCGGTGCGGACACCCTCGTCCGAGCAGGTCCGCCGCCCGATCTTTCGCGATGGAACGCAGGGGTGGCAGGGCTTTGCACCATGGCTGGGGTCGTTGGAGGCGGTGCTGGGCGAGGTGCTGGCGGCGTATCCGGATGTACCGACTCTGCCATCGCCCCGGACTTAATCCGAGGCTGAGCTATTCTCTTGCAAGACCGACAAAACGGGAAGCAGCGTTGAACCGGCAATTCCGGGCCGACAGAGAAAGCGTGGCAATTGTGTCACTGTTGCAGCGCAAGATGTCATCAATTGCACATAGCCGTTGACCTCGTCCGGCTCGCGTTAGACTTTAGGCGAAACAACCGGGGGGTTTTATGACGTTTCGTCGCACCGTTTCTTCGCTTTTGCTGACTACGACAATGCTCGCAGGCACGCCTGCATTCGCACAGACGCCTGCTCCGGCCAGCGACAATGACGACATCATTGTCACCGCGCAGAAGCGCGAAGAAAGTCTACAGAATGTACCGATCAGCATTCAGGCCATCGGCACGAAGAAACTCGACCAGTTGAATATCGGTAGCTTTAACGATTATGCCGCGCTGCTGCCGAGCGTGACATTCCAAGCGTCGACCCCGGGCGCAACGCAGGTTTATATGCGCGGCGTGGCGTCGGGCGGCGACGGCAACCACTCGGGACCACTGCCGTCGGTCGGCGTTTATCTCGACGAGCAGCCGGTCACGACCATCGACGGCGTGCTCGACGTCCATATCTATGACATCGCCCGTATCGAATCGCTCGCCGGACCGCAGGGCACGCTCTACGGAGCGTCGTCGCAGGCGGGGACGATCCGCATTATCACCAACAAGCCATCGACCGCCGGATTCGAAGGCCGCGTTGATGGCGAAATCAACACAGTGAACAAGGGCGGTTTCGGCGGCAAGCTGGAGGGCATGGTCAACGTGCCGCTCAGCGCAAACGCCGCCTTGCGCGTTGTCGGCTGGTATCAGCGCAACGCCGGGTACATCGATAATATTCTTGGAACACGCCGCTTTCTGCCGGTTCCCGGGGGCATTGTTGTCAACAACACCAGTCAAGTGCGTAACGACATCAATACCACTGACATCGTCGGCGGTCGCGCTGCGTTGAAGGTTGATCTGGACGACAGTTGGACCGCGACAGCCAGTGTGATCGGTCAGGAGTTGCGGACCAAGGGCCGCTTCAGCGCCGACAACACGCTCCGCGACCTTCAGGTGCAGACATTCTTCCCCGAAAACAGCCGTGATCGCTTTATTCAGGCCGCGCTGACGATTCAGGGTAAGGTCGGCAATTGGGACTTGACCTATGCCGGAGCTTATCTGGACCGGAAAACCCATGCAGAAAGCGATTACACCGACTACGCCGAGGCCTATGACTCGCTCTATGCCGGGGCAGGCGGGATTTCGGGATATTTCGGCTTTGTGAACAATGCCGGTGTGACAATTGATCCGCGCCAGCGCATTATCGGTGACGATCACTTCACCAAGATCAGCCAGGAACTGCGCGTTGCCTCGCCGCAGGAAGATCGTTTCCGGGTTGTCGCAGGCCTATTTTACCAGCGCCAGACCCACCTTATCCAGCAGGATTATCAGGTCGCCAATCTCGCGACGAACGCGTCGGTCAACGGACGTCCGGGCACGCTGTGGCTGACGCTGCAGGACCGCAAGGACCGCGACTATGCCGTGTTTGGCGAGGCCAGCTTTGACTTTACGCCAAACTTGACGCTGACGGCGGGTGGTCGGGCCTATATTTACGACAACACGCTGGCAGGCTTTAACGGCTTTGGTTCGCCGAGCGCCGTCGGTGGGCCGGGTGTCGGGCGCTGCTTTCGTGATGCAGCGGGCAATCTTGTGCCAGCGACCGTCGCGGGTGGTCCCTGCCCCAATGTCGGTATCCAGCTTTTAAGCGCCACGGGAGCTTTGACGACGACTATTCTCCCGGCATCCGCAACCGGGCAGGGCTTTACCCATCGTCTCAACCTGACGTGGAAGCCGACCCGAGACCTGTTGTTTTATGGCACATGGTCGCGCGGGTTTCGGCCCGGCGGGATCAACCGGCGTCCGGGGCTCGGGCCGTATGGTGCCGATTTCCTGACCAATTATGAATTCGGGTTCAAGACGACATTGTTTGATGGCAAGTTGCGCTTCAACGGCGCAATCTACCAACAGGAATGGAAGGGCTTCCAGTTTGCATTCTTGGGGCTGAACAGCCTGACGCAGATCCAAAATGGCCCGAATGCCCGCATCCGTGGCGTCGAAGCCGATATCAGCTTTACGCCGGTAACTGGTCTGAGTGTCTCGGCAACAGGTGCCTATACCGATGCCAGGACGACCACCAACCTGTGTGCTGCGGCGGATACCAGCCCGACATGTGCGTCGGCAGGGAACAGCATCACGACCCCGACGGGCACCCGTTTGCCAGTGACCCCGCAGCTCAAGGCGAGCGCGAATGTTCGTTACACTTGGGAAATGGGCAATTTTGCACCGTTCATTCAGGCGCTGGTCAATCATCAGGGCTCGGCATCGACCGACCTGCGTCCGATTCAGGCGGCACAATTGGGGCGGCTACCCGCCTTCACCACTGCAAACCTCAGCGTTGGCGGCATGATTGGCTCGATTACAGCTGAACTGTTCGTGCAGAACGTCACCGACGAACGCGGACAGCTGTCACGCGGGGTCCGTTGCAGCGT
>JANNCK010000019.1:0-32395 GCA_031386545.1 Sphingomonadales bacterium | reverse complement strand
AGAATGTCCGGCTCGTTCTCGCCGTCATACGACATCACCTGACAGATGACGTTGATCTCGTTGTAAAACCCTTCCGGAAACAACGGACGTATCGGCCGATCAATCAGGCGCGAAACCAGTGTTTCCTTTTCGGTCGCGCCGCGCTCGCGCTTGAAAAAGCCGCCGGGGATGCGGCCTGCGCTCGAATATTTTTCCTGATAGTGGACGGTCAGCGGAAAGAAGTCCTGTCCTTCCTTGACGCTGCGTGCTGCGGTCACCGCGCACAACACCACTGTTTCGCCGAGCGTTGCCATGACGGCACCGTCGGCCTGGCGGGCAACGCGGCCCGTTTCGAGCTTGAGGGTTTGTCCGCCCCACTCGATTTCGACTGTCTTCATATTGAACATGTGTATTCCTTCAGACCCGCGAGCCACATGCTGCGGGGGCCAATAAAGCAGACATCCGGTCTGCGAGCGGTGCGGGCGCTAGGTGGCCCTAAGAGTCCGTCAAAGACTCTGCGCCCCGCCGAATTGCGGGACATAAGCAAACGGCGCCCGAGAGCGCCGCCTGAAACTATTTGCGAAGCCCAAGCTTCGTGATGAGTGCGGTGTAGCGGTTCACGTCGATCTTTTTCAGATAATCGAGCAGCGAACGGCGCTTGTTGACCATCATCAGCAGGCCGCGACGCGAATGATTGTCTTTCTTGTGCGTCTTGAAATGCTCGGTCAGGTTGATGATGCGCGTCGTGATGATCGCGACCTGAACTTCGGGCGAACCGGTGTCGGTTTCGCTACGGGCATTTTCGGAAATGACTTCGGTCTTGCGTTCGGCAGTGATCGTCAAACTGGCTTCCTTTGCGGTATCGGGTCAGAAATTGAAACCGCGCTCGACCCGGACAAGTCCGGCAACAATCTCCACCAGCGCCACGGGCATATCGCCCAGTTTCGCGAAATGAAGGCCGTCGGAGGCGGCGATCCCGGCAAGCACGCGTCCCTGTCGGAGCGCCGCAGCCTGTTCGGGGGTGAGGGAGAGAGCCGGGATACCGTCCAGCCCTGCCTCGATGGGACACAGCTGTGCCTCAAGGGTCGCGCCCTTAGCGGCATCGTCCAATAAGTCCAGCGAAATCGCTTGGGAGAGATCGAACGGCCCGGCTCGCGTGCGGCGCAGCATCGTGACATGACCGACGGTGCCGAGGGCGAGGGCAATGTCGCGGGCAAGGGAACGGATGTAGGTGCCTTTCGACACATGCGCGGAGAGGGTGACTTCTTTTAAACCGTTACCCTGAACTTGTTTCAGGGTCCGCCCGTCCACGCGAGATGCTGCCTGATCGGAGGTGGATGCTGAAACAAGTTCAGCATGACGGAAACCGAGGGTGTGAATCGTCACCGTCCGCGTCGCCAGCACGACCTCTTCCCCCGCCCGTGCCAGATCATAGGCCCGCGCGCCGTCCACTTTTAGCGCCGAATAGGCCGGCGGTACCTGTTCGATAGGCCCGGTGAAGTGCGGCAGCACGGCCTCGACCTCGTCTAACGACGGTCGCACGTCGCTTTCCGCAATCACCGCACCTTCGAGGTCGAGCGTATCGGTCTGTGCACCGAATTTGATCGTGAAATCATATACCTTGCTGGCATCGAGCATCCGCCCCGCCAGCTTCGTCGCTTCGCCCAGCGCAATCGGCAAAACCCCGGTCGCCAGCGGGTCGAGCGTCCCGCCATGCCCCACCTTGACCTTGGGATAGCCGCCCTGCCGTAGCGCGCGCTTGACTGCGCTCACGCCCTGCGTCGAGCCAAGCCCGAGCGGTTTGTCGAGGATGATCCAGCCGTGCACTTAGCTGGCGAGCCGTTCCATGAAGTGCCGCCGACACAGCGCGATATAACGGTCGTTGCCGCCAATCTCGGTCTGGTCGCCGTCCTGCACCGCGTCACCCGACGCATCCACGCGCAGGTTCATGGTCGCCTTGCGCCCGCATTCGCAGATTGCCTTGAGTTCAGTCAGGCTGTCGGCCAGCCCGAGCAACGCCGCCGACCCTTCGAACAATTCGCCTTTGAAGTCGGTCCGCAAGCCATAGGTCACGACCGGCGTGTCGTCGCGGTCGCACAATTCGGCGAGCTGCCACACCTGCGCGCGCGTCAGGAACTGCGCCTCGTCGATTAACACACACGATATGCTGCGGATGGCACGTTCGGCGCGCACGAGCGCGGCAATGTCGGTCGCCGCGTCGAATGGCACCGCCTCTGCTTCCAGCCCGATCCGCGACCCGATTTTGGCAAAGCCCGCACGGTCATCGACGGCGGCGGTAAAAAGCATCGCCGCCATCCCGCGCTCGGCATAGTTGAACGCCGCCTGTAGCAGCGTGGTCGATTTCCCTGCGTTCATCGCGGCGTAGTAGAAATAGAGTTTGGCCATCGTCAGCGGATCAGGAGAACGGGAATCGGAGAGTCTGAGCCGACCTGACGGGCCATATCGTCGAACGTCGAAAAACTATCCTGCCCGCGACACATAATGAGGTGTAGAACGTCGCCCGGATCGGCACCCGCGCGGATTCTGGCGGCTGCCCAAGCAACCCCGTCGACATCCGGGATCACAAGCGCGGGAAGCTCGATAAGAGCGTCGAGCGTATCGGCAATCAGCTCTCTTGAGTAACGATACTGCGAGCGCAGTAGCCAAGCGAGTTCCAAAAGGACGGTGATCGGAACATACCCGCCATCAGCGACTCGCTTCTGGGCGAGGGGGCTTTGCTTGGGGTCGTCGTGAACGATGTAACGTGCGAGTACGCAGGTATCGAGCGCGGTTAATCCCACAATATGCCGCCATCTCGCGCAAAAGCCTCGCCGATGGCACGGTTAAAATCTTCGACCGGTACGGGCGGGCCGTGATAGGTGTTTCGCGCCCGGATGCGCGCCGTGATCTCGTCAAAATCGCCCTTCTTGATCTTGGGCTGGATTCGCAACAGCACGCCGTCGGGCCGCTCGATGACGTCAAGCCGTTCGCCCTTGACGAGATTCAGCCGGTCTCGCGTCGCCTTTGGAATAACGACCTGACCCTTTTCGGACATATGCGTGGTGCCGTGCATGTAAGTAAGATGCGACTTACCGCTTGTGAAGTCAATCTAGATCGCGCGCCACTTGCGGTCGCCGCAGGACCGACGCGATATGGCTGCCTTCGTCGAAACTTTCGTCGGACAGGAACTTCAGTTTCGCGGCATATTTTCCGTTCACGCGGCGCGCGACCTCGCTTTGCAGATAGGCGGTGTTGGTGCGGAGCGCCTTGAGCACCGCTTCCTCGTTCTTACCGAGCAGCGGCTTTACGAACACCGTCGCGTGGCGCAGGTCGGGCGACATGCGGACTTCGGTGATCGACGTCGGGTGTGCGGCCAGCACATCGTCATGCACATCGCCGCGCTGGAGGATGTCCGACAGCGCGTGGCGAACCGCCTCGCCGACACGAAGGGTGCGGACTGATCGCTCCTGATCCTTGGCGTCAGCCACTATTCACCTCAACCAAATCTAGCCTCAACCAAATCTAGCCTCAAAGCGTGCGGGCACGCTCTTCGACTTCGAACGTCTCAAGGAAGTCGCCTGCCTTGATGTCGTTCGTCGCGTCAAAGGTGACACCGCATTCCAGCCCGGTTTTGACCTCTGCCACGTCGTCCTTGAACCGGCGCAGCGAGTTGACCTTGCCGTTGTAGATGATGACGTCGGCGCGGGTGATGCGCGCGCGCAGATCCTTTTTGATGACGCCTTCGGTGACGAACAGGCCGGCGGCCTTGCCGGTTTTGCCCGCAGGGAAGACCTGGCGGATCTCGGCGCGGCCGACGACATGCTCGATGACTTCCGGCCCCAGCTGTCCGGCCATCGCATTCCGGACCTGGTCGGTCAGGTGATAGATGACGTCGAAATACTGGAACTCGACGCGGTCGCGCTTGGCGAGTGCCTGTGCCTTGGGATTTGGACGGACGTTGAAACCGATGACCGGCGCACCACTGGCTGCCGCTGTCATCACATCGCTTTCGGTGATGCCACCGACGCCCGAAGACAGGATGCGAACCTTGATGTCGTCGGTCGAGATACGGTTGACCGCACCGATGATCGCTTCGACTGATCCTTGCGTATCGGCCTTGACGACCAAGGCATATTCCATCGCCTTGACCGCGCCGAAGTTGGCGAAGACATTTTCAATATCGACCGGGGCCGAGACAGTACGCTGTTCCGTCGCAGTCTTAAGGCGGTAGAGCGCGACTTCGCGCGCGCGCGCCTCGTTTTCGACGACCGACATCGGATCGCCCGCCGACGGAACGCCCGACAGCCCGAGGATTTCGACCGGCATTGAGGGGCCAGCTTCTTTCAGCTGGCGACCCTTGTCGTCGATCATCGCGCGGACCTTCCCCGAGAACTGGCCGACAACAACGATGTCACCGACGCGGAGCGTACCGCGCCGGACAAGGATCGTCGCGAGCGGGCCACGGCCTTTGTCGAGCTTTGCCTCGATAACGCTGCCTTCGGCGGCGCGGTCGGGGTTGGCGCGCAGTTCGAGTAATTCGGCCTGGAGATGCAGCTTTTCGGTCAGTTCATCGAGACCAGTCTTCTTGAGCGCCGACACTTCGACGTCCTGCACATCGCCCGACAGTTCCTCGACGATGATCTCGTACTGGAGCAGGGCTTCGCGAACCTTCTGGGCGTTGGCTTCGGGCTTGTCACTCTTGGTGATCGCCACCACGATCGGCACATTGGCGGCCTTGGCGTGGTTGATTGCCTCCACCGTCTGCGGCTTGATGCTGTCATCGGCGGCCACGACGAGCACGACAATATCGGTGACGTTCGCGCCGCGTTTCCGCATTTCGCTGAATGCTTCGTGGCCCGGTGTGTCGAGGAACGTAATCTGCTCGCCCGACTTCAGCGTGACCTGATACGCACCGATATGCTGGGTGATGCCACCCGCTTCACCGCGCACCACATCGGTGCCGCGCAGCGCGTCGAGCAGGCTCGTCTTGCCGTGATCGACATGGCCCATGATCGTGACGACTGGCGGGCGCGTTTTGAGCGTGCCCTCGTCATCAACGTCCATCGCGACGTCGATTTCGACATCGCTCGCGCTGACGCGGGTGTAGTTATGACCGAATTCGGTCACCAGCAGTTCAGCGGTGTCCTGGTCGATCGTGTCGCCCATTGCCGACGGCACGCCCATTTTGAACAGGGCGCGGACCAGATCATTACCGCGTTCGGCCATGCGATTGGCGAGTTCGCCGACCGTGATCGTTTCGGGGATGACGACATCGCGGATCTGCTTGGCCTGCGGGGCACCGCTGCCATGGGCGCGGCGTTCCTTTTCGCGGGCACGCTTGAGCGCCGCGAGCGAGCGGGCGCGGGCACCCTCTTCATTCCCTTCGAGCGCGCGTGTAACGGTCAGCTTGCCTGCCTGACGGCGGTCGTCGCCACCGCGCGGTCGCGCGACAGGACGGGCTGGCTCGGGCCGACGCACGACGGCGGCGGTCGACGGCTTGGCAAAGCGCCGCTCGTCACCCGGTTCGGCGTTTTCCTGTGCCGCCGGTGCCTCGGGTTCGGGCTCCGGCGCTGGCGGCGGGTTCTTTGCGGCTTCCTCGGCAGCAAGGCGCTCGGCTTCTTCGGCCTTGCGGTTGTCCTCGACGCGACGCTTTTCATCCTCGCCAGTTTCGACCTTGGCGCGGTCCTCGCGGCGACGGGCTTCTTCGAGCGACGACATGCGTGCTTCTTCTGCCTCGCGGAGCAGGCGTTCCTGCTGCTCGCGGCGCTCAAGCGGTGTCATCGCGCGTGGCGGGGCCGCAGGGGCAACGGGTTTGGGTGCGGGTGCGGGGGCCGCAACCGGCGCAGGCGCGGCTTCAACAACGACAGGATCGGGCGCAGGCGCAGCCTCTTCGCCCGGCTTGACGAAGCGGCGCTTCTTGACCTCGACCACCACAGTATTCGACCGGCCGTGGCTAAAGCTCTGCTTTACTTGACCCGTCTCGACCGTACGCTTGATGCCCAGTGGCGCGCGCATGCCCAGTTTCGGCTTTTCCGTTTCGCTCATTGATTAAACCCGAACCCTTCAAACACCATTCGCGCCGCGCGGCCCTGAACCCTGCGATGTATTTTCGCAAGACTCGCCGCGAGGCGCATGATCGATAAAACCGTGCCACCGGTCGACAGCCGCAGCCACCCGTTCGGCAGCCCGCGCGTCTATCACGCCGACGTGTACTACATTTTCGCGCCCCAACGCTACCGACAAGATAGTGCGGTTGATAGCGAGCACCAACCCGGCGCGCGCCGAACCTTCTTCGTCCATGCCTACGCGCCAAGCCTGATCGAGCTTGCGGTTGCCGTCGGCGCTCGCATCGGCGGCGTGGTAGAGCAAGTGCAGCGCCCCTTTACGGGCAGCTTCTTCGATCCGTTCGCTGCCGGTTGCCAGTGTCGAAGCGCGCGCCTCAAGCCCCAGCCGTTCGAGTGCCGCGCGTGACAGGGCGTCCTCGATCCGCGCGCCCAAATCCTCGGGAACGGTTACATCGCCAGTCTTGAACGCGCGGGTCAGCGCACCTTTCAGCTTGCCCTTGGCAATCGCCGTTTCGAGCACAGGCCGCGTCACCCCGATCCACGCGCCGCGCCCGGGGGCTTTGGCGCGCACATCGGGATGCACTTGGCCGTCGGAGCCAAGCGCGAGCCGGATCAACTGGTCCCGTTCGCCCTTGCTCCGCGTCAGGACGCAGGTGCGCTCGGCCCCATTTGGCCCGGTGTCGGCGTTACCGTCGGCGTCTACCGTGTCATTGCGAGGGTTCCGCAACAGCGTCCTCCTCAGAAACTTCGTCTTCGAACCAATGCGCGCGGGCCGCCATGATGATCTCGTTGCCCTGCTCTTCGCTCAAATTATATTCGGCGAGGATACCACCCTTCGGTTCGTTGGTCGGCACCGTCTTGCGGCGCGGTTCGATGCGGCGCTTCTGGATGAGCTCGTCGGTGGCGAGATCGGCGAGATCGTCAAGCGTTTTAATCCCCGCCTTGCCCAGCGTGACCAGCATCGCTTCGTTGAGGTGCGGCATAGCGGCAATCGCGTCCTCGACGCCCATACCACGGCGCGTTTCGCGATTGGCTTCCTCACGGCGCTCAAGCGCCTCCGTTGCGCGGTTCTGAAGCTCGGCACCCAGTTCGCCGTCGAACCCTTCGATGTCCGAAATTTCGCTGACTTCGACATAGGCGACTTCTTCAAGGCTGGTGAACCCTTCGGCCACGAGCAGCTGTGCCAGTGTCTCGTCGACATCGAGTTCGTTCTGGAACAGTTCGGACCGCTCGACGAATTCCTTCTGGCGCTTTTCGCTGGCGTCGGCCTCGGTCAGAATGTCGATGGCCTTGCCGGTCAACTGCGACGCAAGCCGCACGTTCTGGCCGCGACGTCCAATCGCGAGTGACAGCTGGTCATCGGGAACGACGACTTCGATGCGCTCTTCTTCTTCGTCGATGACCACGCGGCTGACGTTGGCGGGCTGCAGCGCGTTGACGACGAAGGTCGCAATGTCGGGTGACCACGGAATGATGTCGATTTTTTCGCCCTGCATTTCCTGCACGACGGCCTGCACCCGGCTGCCCTTCATGCCGACGCACGCGCCGACCGGGTCGATGCTCGAATCGCGGCTGATGACGCCGATTTTGGCGCGGCTGCCGGGGTCGCGGGCTGCGGCCATGATCGTGATGATGCCGTCATAGATTTCGGGCACTTCCTGCGCGAACAGCTTCTTCATGAAGTCAGGGTGTGCGCGGCTCAGAAAAATCTGCGGACCGCGGGTTTCGCGAACGACCTTGAGGATCAGTGCGCGGATACGGTCACCAACGCGGACAACTTCGCGCGGGATTTGCGCGTCGCGGCGGATAACGCCTTCGGCACGGCCAAGGTCAACCACGACGTGCCCGAACTCGACGCGCTTGACGACGCCGGTGATGATTTCGCCGCTGCGGTCCTTGAATTCCTCGAACTGGCGCTCGCGCTCGGCGTCGCGGACCTTCTGGAAAATGACCTGCTTCGACGCCTGTGCCGCGATGCGCCCGAATTCGATATTGGGCAGAGGGTCGACGATGAAGTCACCGATCGCGGCACCGGGCTGCAGCTTTTGTCCGCCTTCAAGGCTGACTTGCTTGAAATAATCTTCGACCTGTTCGACGACCTCGACAACCCGCCACAGACGAAGGTCGCCCGATGTCGTGTCGATCTTGGCGCGAATGTCGTTTTCCGCACCGTAACGCGCCTTGGCCGCGCGCTGGATGGCGTCTTCCATCGCGTCGATCACGATCTCGCGCGGGATCAGCTTTTCCTTGGCGACCGCATCGGCAATCGCGAGCAGCTCGGCCTTGTTGGCGGCAGCGGGGGCAGTGGAGGCCATTAGTCGATTTCCTCTTCGATAATCTTATCCGCGCCGTCGCTGACGAGCGGCTTGGTTGCCTTGATGAGTTTGTCGGTCAGAACCAGTTTAGCGGCCGCAATTGCGTCGAACGGAATCAGCATCGCGCCGTGCTTGGCAACAACGTGAACATCTTCGCCCTCAACGCCTTTCAAATCGGCGTCAAACATCTTGCGGCCCTCTATCGGCTCGACGAGCTTAATCCGCGCCTCATGTCCGGCCCAGTCGGCATAATCCGACAGACGGGTCAGCGGACGATCAATGCCCGGCGAGCTGACTTCAAGTCGATAAGCTTCCTCGATGGGATCGTTCGCTGTGCCGTCGAGCGCGTCGAGCACTTCCGACAGCCGTCGCGACAGGGTGGCGCAATCGTCGAGCGTCAATTGCCGGGTGTCGGGCCGTTCGGCCATCACCTGCAATGTCGGGTCAGACTTGCCGCCGAAAAAACCGACGCGCACCAGCCGCAACCCCAGCGCCGTCGCTTCGGGTTCGATGAGTTCGGTCAGGGCAGCTATATCGGCCATTCATGCTTTCAAAAGATGGGCAGGTAAATAAATCAAGCGTGTCTCGCGCCCGGACCCTTGCGGACCCGAACCCAAACACCGACGATGTAAGGAAGACAGGAGTGATATAGGCCGAAGCGCGTTAAGCGGCAAGCCTCATGATGGAGTCAGTAATGAAGCACGCAGCGACTGCCCTTGCCTTTGCCCTCGCCGCCTGCGGGCAACCCTCGACCGCGCAGGATGCCATTAGCGTAGGCCAGGCTCCGATAACCGGCACGCAAACGCCCGCTGCCAAGCCATTTGTCGCGACGCCGGTGGCGACATTCGATGCGCCGTGGGCAATGACCTTTTTCCCTGACGGCCGGGTGCTGGTGACGGAAAAGGGCGGTAAGCTTAAACTGGTCAGCGCGGACGGTGCATCGATAATCGACGTCGGCGGCATGCCGCGCGTTGATTCCCAAGGGCAGGGCGGGCTGATGGACGTCATTCTTCACCCGAAATTTGCCGAAAATGGTCTCGTTTATCTGAGCTGGTCCGAATCGGGCGTGGGCGGAAAGGGTGTTGCGCTCGGGCGCGGCAAACTGGTCACACCGACAATCATGTGCATCCGCGCGCCGTGCCCGCAGACTGCCGGACTTGAGGGCTTCGAGACAATCTTCCGTGCGTCACCGTTCGTCAGCGGTGGAGGCCATTACGCGGGCCGCATTGTGTTCGCCCCCGACGGACATCTGTTTTTCACGGTCGGTGACCGCCAGAAATTTGACCCTGCGCAGGACAAGGGTGGGACGCTCGGTAAAACACTTCGCCTTAATGACGACGGCAAGCCCGCATCGGGCAATCCGTTGGCCACGCAAGGGTTCGAACCCGAAGTCTGGTCCTATGGCCACCGCAATTCGCTCGGCATCGCCTTCGACGCACGGGGCCGCTTATGGACTCAGGAAATGGGTCCGCGCGGCGGCGACGAACTTAATCTCATCGTTCCGGCGAAGAATTACGGCTGGCCGATTGTCTCGAACGGTGACCATTACGACGGTCGCAACATTCCCGACCATCCGACGCAGCCGCAATATGAAGCACCCAAAGTCAGCTGGAACCCGGCAATCTCGCCCGGTGGCCTGATGATCTACTCGGGCAGCCGGTTTGCCGCGTGGAAGGGGAGCGCGTTCATCGGTGGCTTGTCGTCGCAATCGCTCGTCCGCATCGCGTTCGACGGCGAAAAGGCGCGCGAAGCCGAACGGTTCGACATGGGCGCGCGCATCCGCGAGGTCGAACAGGGGCCAGGCGGCGCCATTTATGTGCTGGAAGACGGCAGCAGCGGGCGGCTGCTGAAACTGACGCCTAAGTCTTGAGATACCGAAAATACCACACCTCATGCCCCAGCCGCCGTGCCTTGCGCTCGTAACGGGTTTCGGGCCAGTCGGCAGGGCGGGTCAGGAAATCCTGCGCGGTTTCGACCTGCCAGACGAAGTTTGCCGCCTGTTGCTGCATCACCATCATCGCGTGCGCGACATAGATCGGGTGGTCGGTGCCAAAGCGGAACTCGCCGCCCGGTTTCAGCTTGCGCGCGACCATATCGATGGGGCCGGTGTTCATGAACCGCCGCTTGGCATGACGTGCCTTGGGCCACGGATCGGGATGAAGCAGATACACCCGCTCCAGTGAGGCATCGGGTAGCCGGTTGAGCACGTCGAGCGCATCACCCATATACAGCCGGACATTGTCCAGCCCGTCCTCGCGGATATGGCCCAGCGCACCGACGACACCGTTCAGGAACGGCTCGCATCCGATAAAGCCGGTGCCCGGGCGCATTGCCGCCTGTCCGGCAAGATGTTCGCCGCCGCCGAAGCCGATTTCCAGTTCGAGCGGACGGTCGTTGCCGAATAACGCCACCGCATCGACCGGGCCATCCGGCACACAGAGTTGCGGGAGCAAGTCCTCGACCAGTTCGGCCTGACCTTGTCGTAGTTTGTGGCCCGCCCGTCGCCCGTAGAGGCGACCGATGGTGGTGGGGTCGTTCAGCAGTTCGGGCAATGGCGCGGACAAGCGACTAGACTGCCAATGCCGCCTTCAGCGCGTCGACCAGATCGGTCTTCTCCCAAGGGAAGAAATCGCCGTCCGGCATACGACCGAAGTGGCCATAGGCCGCGCTTGGCTGGTAAATCGGCTTGTTGAGCTTCAGGTGCGTGCGGATACCGCGCGGGGTCAGATCGACGAGCTTGGGCAGCACTGCTTCGATGGCATCGGCATCGACTGTGCCCGTGCCGTGGGTATCGACGTAAAGCGACAGCGGCTTCGACACCCCGATGGCATAGGCGAGCTGGATCGTGCAGCGCCGTGCGAGGCCCGCTGCCACAACATTCTTCGCCATATAGCGCGAGACATAGGCCGCTGAACGATCAACTTTAGTGGGGTCTTTACCGCTGAACGCACCACCGCCATGCGGCGCGGCACCGCCATAGGTATCGACGATGATTTTGCGCCCGGTGAGGCCCGCGTCGCCGTCGGGGCCACCGATTTCGAAGCAGCCGGTCGGGTTCACATAAACTTCGGCATCCTCTGGCATCCAGCCATCGGGAAGTACGTCGGTCATGACACTTTTTACATAGGCGCGCAGCTTGGCCCGGCCTTCGTCGTTATCCATACCCATCGCATGCTGAGTCGACACGACGACAGCGGTCGCGCGCACCGGCTTTTCGTTGATATACTCAAGCGTGACCTGACTCTTGGCATCGGGCTCGAGGAAATCGACCGTCTTGGCATGACGGTCATCGGCCATCCGCTCGAGAATTTTGTGCGAGTAATAGAGCGTCGCCGGCATCAAGTCGGGCGTCTCGTCAGTCGCATAACCGAACATGATGCCTTGATCGCCTGCGCCCTCATCCTTGTTGCCTGCGGCATCGACGCCCTGTGCGATATGGGCCGACTGGCCGTGCAGGTGGTTGGCAAAATGCGCGGTCTGCCAGTGGAAGCCGTCCTGCTCGTACCCGATGCGTTTTACAGTGGCGCGCACCGCCTGTTCGATTTCGTCGCGCGATCCCGGTGCCCAGCCCTCGGTATCGGGATAGGCGTCGAGGTCGAACACGCCTTTGCAGCGAATTTCGCCCGCAAGCATGATGCGCTGGGTCGTCACCATAGTCTCGCACGCGATGCGCGCTTCGGAATCCTTCGACAGGAACAGATCGACCACCGCATCCGAAATCTGGTCGGCCACTTTATCGGGGTGCCCTTCCGAAACGCTTTCGGACGTGAACAGGAAGTGTGCGCGCATCAATCGGCCTTTCGGAATCGCATATAAAGAAGTCTTTATGTGTGCCCCTTAGCGTCGCCGAAAGCGTGGCGCAATGGCCGCGATAGCCAGCAGCAGGGCGAGCGCTAGCGGGATGCTGTTGCCGTTATTTGCGAACAAGGTGGCCGGTTTGGGCGGCGGCAGGCGGGTCGCGATGAAGCCGGCCTGGTCAAGCGGCACCGATGCCAGCACACGCCCGTCGGCATCGATGATGGCGGAAATGCCGGTCGATGTCGCGCGGACAACCGGCAGCCCTTCCTCGATTGCCCGCAACCGCGCTTGCGCCAGATGCTGGGGTGGCCCCCATGCACCAAACCATGCGTCGATTGACGGGTTAAAAATGAACTGGGGCCGCTGTGCCCTGTCGACGACCTCGCCCGAAAAGATGATTTCGTAACAAATCTGCACGCCAATCTTGCCGAAGCCCGGCACGGTGGCGGTCAGCGATCCTTCGCCGGGAACGAAGTCGACATCGCTCTCGACGAGGCGCGCCAGCCCGATAGCCGACAGGATCGGGCGCACGGGCAGATACTCGCCATAGGGGACGAGGTGGGTCTTGTCATAGCGCGCGACGATGTCGCTCTTCGCGTCGATGGCGAATACCGAATTGCGTGCGGCGGTCAGGTCGCCAGCCTTGTTATAAATTAACGTGCTGCCGCCCGTGAGCAAAATGTCGCGCGGTCCCAATAGTTTGGCTAACCGAAAGCGAGCCCAGCTTTCCTCGTCAAGGTAATAGGGGACGGCTCCCTCGGGCCACAATATGAGGCGCGGGGTCGTCGTCGCCGGGCCGGTCAGCCGTTCGAGCAGCGCGACATTGCTTTCATCGGCCTCGCCATTGCGCTGTTCGGCGAGCGACAGGTTCGGCTGGACAATACGAATAACGGGGCCGACTTCGCGGACAGCTAACCTGATGTCAGCGTTGAGCACCCGTGCCGGAAATCCGGTATAAAATAGCACCAGAATCAAGGCCGAGGCCGCTACCGCAGCATAATGTCCGGTATCGCGCCCGCGTACGCCACTGGCCGCATCGCGCGCCCATGCGCCCAGCCACCATAGCCAGCCTGCGACCACCACCAGCAGCCCAGACAGCCCATAAGTGCCGACCCACATCGCATAGCTGGCAGCGGGCACCCCCACGGTGACGGCAGCCAAGGGATTCCATGCAAATCCGGTGAAACAGATTGCGCGTAAATATTCGGTCACGATCCAAGCGGCGGCAAAGGCCAGCGTGAACAGTGCACGGCTCATCGGACGTCCACCGCGAACCCGGAACGCGAGCAATGCTGCCAGCCCCGGATAAACCGCTAGATATAGGCTCAGCGCGACGACCGCGATGTAGCCAAGCCAGTGCGGCATCGCGTTCTGAAAATCGAAGGCGTGGGCGATCCAGTTGAGCCCAAGCGCAAAATGCCCGACCCCAAACAGCCATCCGCGCGCGAATCCTGCGCGCCAATGCGGCGCGCTTTCGATTAGTACGATCAAAACGGCAAACGCGATCAGCGTCAGCGGCCATAATCCCAACGGCGCAAATCCCGTGGCGGAAACCAGCCCTGCTGCCAGCGCAATTGTTTTTGGATAGCGCGTCACACGCCCTCGCTCTTGCCGAGCAACCGGATCAGCGTGCGAATTTCGTCATGCATTTCATTGATCCGTTGGTGCAGGCGGACAATTTCGAGTTCGGCGCGCAGATTGACCTCGTAATCATGGCTCGCGGCCAGCCGGTCTTTCGCCGCCGACCGGTTCTGGCTCATCATAATGACCGGTGCCTGCAGTGCCGCAACCATCGACAACATCAGGTTGAGGAAAATATAGGGATAGGGGTCAAATTGAGCACGCCAGTGCGCGAGGATGCCGGTGTTCAGCAGCATCCAGCTCGCCAACACGGCCAGAAACACAAAGATGAACGGCCACGATCCGCCAACGGCAGCAACGCGGTCGGCGAGTCGGTCCCAATAGGTCGCGCGCTCGTCGGCCATATCCATCGCGTCGCGGCTGGTGACACGGTGATCGGCGAGCCCTTGAAGGACACGACGCTCTTCCTCGTCGAGCGAGGTCAGATCCTTTGCCAAATAGTCGAGCGCGTGTCGGTGCGCGTCTTTGGCAGTCTTGGTCATCGGGTACCTCCGCCGGTTAACCGGTCGAATTTTTGAATTCGATCAATGGGCTCGTCGATTGGCCCTGTCGCGTGTCGGCGCGGCGTGCAAGACCCCGTGTAAAGCGGCAGGAGCGAAAACGGTATGTTTCGGAAGATCGTCTTGTGGCTGTTGGCCGTCGTTGTCGTGGTCGGGATCGCCGGACTGGTATGGGAACCTCTGGCCGCGACCACGCCGTCGCCACCCTCTGCAAAGGCCTATGACGCCCGCATTGTCCGCGACGAATGGGGTGTGCCGCATATCTTCGGGAAAACCGATGCCGACACGGCGTACGGCCTTGCCTATGCCCATGCCGAAGATGATTTCTCGACGCTGGAGCAAGTCGTCGCCATGACGCGCGGTCGTGCGGGCGCGCTCATCGGCAGCGACGGCGCGAAGATCGACTATGTCGCCCACCTACTTGGCGCGCGCGCAACTGCGGCGCGCGAATACCCCAAAATGCCTGCCGATGTGCGCGCGATGCTCGACGCCTATGCGGCAGGGCTAAATCTTTACGCGGCACGCCATCCCGGCGAAGTGCGCCTGCGCCGCCTGTTTCCGGTCAATGGCGAGGATGTTGCGGCGGGCTTCGTGCTGCGGACACCGTTTTTTTTCGGCCTTGATGCCGTGCTTGGCAAGTTAAGCTCGGACGAGCCGCCGCCGCGTTCGACTGTGCCCCCGATGACGCCCCCTATGACTCCGGCAGGCCGCGATCCATCGATGAACGGTTCCAACGCCTTTGCGGTTGCGCCGACCAAGATGAGCGACGGCAAGACCTGGCTGATCTCGAACTCGCACCAGCCCTATGAGGGGCAGGTCGCGTGGTACGAGGCGAGCGTACATTCGGGGGAGGGGCTCGACATGGCGGGCGCGCTGTTTCCGGGGATGCCGATGATCCCGATGGGACATAACCGCAATCTTGGCTGGACCAACACCGTCAACGATCCCGATTTGATCGACGTCTATAAACTCGTGCTGAACGGTGACGGGACGCAGTATCGCTACGACGGCAAATGGCTGCCGCTCGAACGCACGCGGGTCTGGCTGCCGGTGAAATTCGGTCTCTTCACCTTGCCCATCCCCAAGACCGTCTATCGCGCGCTTCAGGGGCCGGTAATCGTCAACAAAAACGGCGCATTCGCGATCCGCTACGCCGGGATCGACAGCGCCAAGATGGTCGAGCAATATTACCGGATCGGCAAGGCGCAGAACTGGGACGAATGGACCAAGGCGATGTCGCTGGGCGGCATTCCGGCGACCAACTTCATCTATGCCGACAAGACCGGGCGCATCGCCTATGTCTACAATGCGATGTTCCCGCCGCGCAAAGCGGGGTATGATTATACCGGCGTGGTAGCCGGCGATACCTCGGCAAACATGTGGCAGGGCACGCTGGGTTTCGACCGGATGCCCCGGATCGTTAACCCCGCGTCGGGTTGGGTCGTCAACGCCAACAACACCCCGTTCCTTGCCGCCGGACCGGGGTCCGAACTCGATCCGAAAAGCTTTTCGCCCTTGCTCGGAATCGAGGCACGCATGACCAACCGCATTGTGCGCGCCATTGAATTGCTGACCGCCGAAAAGGGGCCGATCACGCCCGAACGACTCCTCCAGATCAAGTTTGATTCTGCGTACAGCAAGGCCGGCTTCGCGGGTCTATGGATGGCAAAGCTCATGGCGCTTGACCTGACGAACGAACCTGACCTGCGGCGCGCACAGGCGTTGCTCGCGACATGGGACTGGAACAGCGACGGCAACGGGCGCGCCGACGCACTGGGTGAGGCGATGATGCACATGGCCAATTCGGCGGCTTATCACGGCGACCCGCTGCCTGACGCCAAAGCGAAGCTGCGCGAAGTCGTTGATAAGCTGATGCAGGGATTCGGGCGGATCGACATGCCACTCGGCGATCTGCAACGCTTGCGCCGCGGGACGGTTGATCTCCCCGCCAACGGGGGCACCGACACGCTGCGTGCCGCAACCGCATGGGATCCGCAGCCCGACGGCCGGATGCGCGTTAAACACGGGGACAGCTTCACTATGCTCATCACCTGGGACAAGGCCGGGCAGGTCGCGTCGCAGTCGATCCAGCCTTATGGCGCGGCGACCAACCGCCCGTCATCGCCGCACTACACTGACCAGATGGCCATGTTTGTTGCGCGTAAATTCAAACCCGTGCACTTCGACCGCGCCGACATAATTGCCCACGCCAAGCGAGCATATCGGCCCTGAGATTCGCCACTTCTACACGAAGCCGCGGGAAGGGTATTGGCAAGCTGTTTTACGCTGCTAAGGCACGCGCCACAGAACAAGTTGATTAGAGGATGGTTTGATGTTCCGTACGACCAGTTTTGCTCTCGCTCTGGTTCTGGCCGCTCCCGCTTGGGCTGCCGACGAGCCCGCGCCCGTTTCCGCGCTCGTCGCCAAGGTGAACATTCCCTATCAGCAATTCACGCTGTCGAATGGCCTGCGCGTCATCATCCACACCGACCGCAAAGCGCCTGTCGTGGCAACCTCGATCTATTACCACGTCGGGTCGAAGGACGAGCCGAAGGGACAGACCGGTTTCGCACATCTGTTTGAACATCTGATGTTCAACGGCTCCGAAAACTCGCCGGGTGATTTCTTCGAGCCGCTGCAACAGGTCGGCGCGACCAATTTCAACGGCACGACTTGGTACGACCGGACCAATTATTTCCAGACCGTGCCGACGCCGGCACTTGAGACCGTGCTCTTCCTCGAATCCGACCGCATGGGCCATTTGCTCGGCGCAGTTACGCAGGAAAAGCTCGATAACCAGATCGGCGTTGTCCAGAATGAAAAACGGCAGGGTGATAACCAGCCCTTCGGCCTGACGGACTATTATGTCAGCCGCGCGCTGCTTCCGGTGGGACACCCCTATCGCCACAATACAATCGGCTCGATGACTGATTTGAGTGCCGCCACCTTGGAAACGGCAAAGAATTGGTTTCGCGCAAAATATGGCCCCGACAATGCCGTTCTGGTGCTGGCGGGCGACATCGATGTCGCGACTGCAAAACCCTTGGTCACCAAATGGTTCGGTGCCATTCCGCGTGGTCCCGCAATCACCCGCGTCAAGGGGACTGTCCCGACGCTTTCGGCATCGCAAGACATCGTCCTCAAGGACCGCGTTCCCTACACGCGGCTGACCCGATATTGGTCTGTCGAGGGCGTCAACGGTAAAGATACCACTGCACTCGAAGTGGCGGCGAGTGTCCTCGGCGGTCTGTCATCGAGCCGCCTCGACAATGCCCTGGTTCGCGGCGAACAAATCGCGGTGAGCGTCAGCGCTAGTGTTCAGGCTTTTGAACAGCTCGGCGAGCTTTCGGTAACTGCCGATGTGAAACCCGGCACGGACCCGGCGCTGGTCGCAGTGCGGCTTGACGCGGTTATTGCCGATTTCCTGAAAACCGGCCCAACCGCAGACGAAGTGCGCCGTGTGGCGACGCGGTCAATTGCGGGCACTATCGGGGGCTTTGAATCGGTTGGTGGCTTTGGCGGCAAGGCCGTCGCGCTGGCCGAGGGATTGGTCTATTCGGGCGATCCGGAGAAATACAAGAAAGATCTCGCCGCGCTTGCCGCCATGACCCCCGCAAAGGTTGCTGCCGCCGCCCGTAAATGGATGTCGCGCCCGGTTCTTCGCGTGACTGTTTCACCGGGCGACCGCGATACCTCGCCCGCCACACTCGAGATCACGGGGGATGCGCCTGCTGGTGCGGCGAAGCCAGCTGCCGCCAAGCCTGTAGTTGCCGGAGCTACGCCCGCGAAACCAACGCGCGCGGCACCGCCACTTGGCGCTTTCCCGCCGCTCAGTTTCCCGGGTATCGAGCGGACCAAGCTCGGCAACGGCATCCCGGTTTATTTTGCGCGACGCTCGGACATTCCCGTCGTGCGGGTTTCGGTGGGCTTCAATGCCGGGTCGGCAGCCGATCCCAAAGAAGCGCTGGGTCTACAGTCGCTGACGATGTCGCTGCTCGACGAAGGCACAACAACCAGAAACTCTACCCAGATTGCCGAAACGCAGGAGCGGCTGGGAGCCACAGTGTCGTCGGGTGGCAGCCTCGACCAAAGCCAGGTCGGCCTCTACGCGCTGACCGCCAACCTCGCGCCGTCGCTCGATTTGCTGGCGGACATCGTCCGTAATCCCGCTTTTGATCCCAAAGAAGTCGAACGGCTGCGTAACGAGCAACTGTCGCGGATTGCCGCTTCGCTCAGCCAGCCTGCGGGGATCGCGAACACCATCCTGCCGGGCAAACTCTACGGTGATGACTATCCCTATGGGCGTCCTTTCGGTGGTGCCGGCACCGTGGCGACGGTAAAGGGCCTGACCCGTGACGCGGTTGTCCAGTTTCAGCGTGACTGGCTCGTGCCCGACAATGCGGCGATCTATATTGTTGGTGACACGACGCTTGCCCAGATCACGCCGATGCTCGAATCGCGTTTCGGCAACTGGCCGTCAAACCGGATGGCCCGCCCGAAGAAGGACTTCTCCGCGACCATTCCGGCACGCGCCGCGACCAAAATCTACCTCGCCGACCGGCCCGGTTCGCCACAGTCGGTGATCTTGGCGGGGCAAGTCCTCGACATGACCGGCAAGGATCCGGCGCGGATGATGCTCGATCAGGCCAATGATGTGCTTGGCGGCAGCTTCCTGTCGCGGCTCAACATGGATTTGCGCGAGACCAAAGGCTGGTCCTACGGCGTCAATTCGTCGGTGCGCGGCTTCGAGAACCGTATGCCCTATGTCATCAGCGCGCCGGTCCAGTCGGATCGCACCGGCGACTCCGTGCAGGCGCTGCTCGATCAGGTGAAGTCATTTCTTGGTCCCAAGGGCGTCACGCCAGAAGAGCTGACCCGCACCGCGAACGGCAGCATCCGTGAATTGCCGGGCAGTTTTGAAACCTCCGCTGCGGTTTTGGGCGGGCTGATGCAGATCGTCCAGCTCGGACGGCCCGATAATTACTACACAACGCTCGCCGATAAATACCGGTCGATGACAGCGGCAGACCTCGACCGCGCGGCACGCGCGGCGATTGATGCCGATAAATTTGCCGTGGTTGTCGTGGGCGATGCCGCCAAGGTGAAGGCACAGCTCGAAAAGCTCGGGCTGCCTCTCGAAATCGTGCAACTGCCGACCGCAAAATAGCGCGCGGCTCTACAGGAGAACATCTATGTCAAATGCAGCAGGTAAATGGGATTGCCTCGTCAAATCGCCCCTCGGCGAACAAAAGTCGGTGATGACTGTCACCGACAATGGCGACGGTACCTGGAGCGGTGACAACACCGGCGCGATGGGTGGTCTTACCTGCGACAATGGCAAGTTCGACGGTGACAACAAGATCACCTGGACCATGGACATGAAAGTGCCGATGCCGATGACGCTCGAATGCGAAGCCACAATCGATGGCGACACGATTAGCGGCGGCGTCAAAGCCGGTATGTTCGGCACATCACCGCTGTCCGGCACACGCGCTGCCTGAGCTACTTGATCGCCAGCCCACGCTTGTCGGGGACCGCGTCGAGCTTCGGCCGACCCGCCCCGGCGACTGGGCGGCGCATTGGGCCATCGCGGCGGACCCACTGCTGTGGGAAGTCCACCCGGCGTGGGACCGCTATAAGGAACAGGTGTTCCGCAGCTATTTCGACGCCAATCTGGCGTCGGGCGGGTCGCTGACCACGCTTGAACGCGCTACGGGTGCGGTGATTGGTGCGTCGCGGTATTGGGAGGTCGACCCGGCAACCCGGTCGGTCGAAATTGGTGCGACCTATCTGGCGCGCACCCATTGGGGCAGCGGCATCAACCACGAGGTTAAGCGCCTGATGGTCGGCCATGCGCTTGGCGCAGTCGAGGCCGTCACCTTCCGCATAGGAGCCATCAACATCCGCTCGCGCCGTGCACTCGAAAAGATCGGAGGGCGGCTGACCGACCGGACCGATATGTCGATGATAGCAGGTGTGCCGGTGGAGCATGTGATTTACGAAATTACGCGCGATGAATTTTCGCGGGGGCCGCTCACCGCAACCGCGTGACATGCCCCATCTTGCGGCCTGGGCGCGCTTCGCCTTTGCCATAGAGGTGCACATGGGTGCCGCGTTCGGCCATCAGTGCGGGCCACGCTGACACATCGTCCCCGATCAAATTGGTCATCTCGACGCCCGCCGTTACCAGCGACGTATCACCCAGTGGCAGGCCACAAATTGCGCGGATATGGTTCTCGAATTGAGAGGTGAAAGCGCCCTCGGTCGTCCAGTGGCCGCTGTTGTGCACGCGCGGGGCCATTTCGTTGAAAACCGGCCCTCCGGCGCTCGCGAAAAACTCGATGGCGAGCACCCCCACATAGTCGAGCGCATCGGCGATCCGTACCGCCAGCGCATGTGCTTCGAGGAATTGTGCTGCGATTGCGGACGGCGGCGGCACCGTCGACGTTGCCAGCACGCCGTCGTCATGCACATTTTTGGGCGCATCCCAGATGGCGGTCGCCCCGTCCTGCCCGCGCACAATCAGCACCGAGAACTCATGGTCGAAAGGGACCATCGCCTCAAGGATGGCCGGCTCCCCCGCTATGACTGCCCATGCCGATGGCGCATCGGTAGTCGAGATGATCCGTACCTGCCCCTTGCCGTCATAGCCAAACCGCGTCGTCTTGAGGATTGCGGGGGTTCCGACTTCTGAAATTGCTGCACTCAATGCCGCAGCATTATCCACCGCAGCCCATTTGGCCGGGGTACCGCCATGCTGCGCAGCAAAATTCTTTTCGGCGACCCTGTCCTGCGCGATCCGCAACGCTGAAAGAGGTGGAAATACCGGCACGCGCGCCGCGATTTCTTCGAGCGGAGCGACGTCGATATTCTCGAATTCATAAGTGGCGACATCGATGACATCAGCGAAGGCCGCAAGCGCAGCGCGGTCATCATATCCTGCCACTGTCAATTTTGCTGCAACTTCGCCGGCGCAGCATTCCGCGTCTGGATCAAGGATATGGACGCGGTAGCCGAGTTGTGCCGCCGCCATCGCGAGCATCCGTCCGAGTTGTCCGCCACCGATGATGCCGATTGTCGATCCGGGCGGTATCGTTCTCATTGTACCCTCATTGCGGGGAATCGGCGACGGCATCGGTTTGCGCCACTCGCCATGCGATCAGCCGTTCGGTCAGCGCGGTGTCCGACGTCGCGAGAATCGACGCCGCCAGCAGTCCTGCATTGATCGCCCCGGCCTTGCCGATTGCCAACGTCCCGACCGGCACCCCGCCGGGCATCTGCACGATCGAGAGCAAGCTATCGAGTCCGCTCAATGCCTTTGATTCAACGGGTACGCCCAGCACTGGCAAATGGGTCATCGATGCGGCCATGCCCGGCAAATGTGCCGCACCACCGGCCCCGGCCACGATCACTTTCAGGCCGCGTTTGTCAGCACTCTTGGCATAATCAAACAGGCGTTCGGGGGTGCGGTGGGCCGAGACAATCCTGATCTCGTGCGCGACACCCAGTTTTTCGAGGGTCTCGGCACAGCCGCGCATCGTGTCCCAGTCGGACTGGCTGCCCATGATGATCCCGACTAGTGGCCGGGCTTCTGCGATTTCTGTCGCCGATTCTGACACCGTATCCCGCCTCCTGCCCGCCCGATTTCGGGTTTGGCGCGACCTAGCGCCGTGCAGCCCTTGGTGCAAACCGGCCTGCACAATTCTGCGTTTGCGGCAGTAATTGTCACTTTATGTTGACAGAAAGCGGCTGGCGGGGGCTTGTGACTCAAATAATGTCCAAGTTTGTCCAGTCCGACGCCGTTGCCGACGTTAATCGCCTGAATGGCGAGAATATGGCGTTGCGCCGCGAACTTCGTGCGCTTCAGCTCCAGATTGGCGAACTCGAACGGCTGGCGGACAGCGACACATTGACGCCATTGCTCAACCGCCGCGCTTTTTTACGCGAGGTCGAACGTGGTATCGCCCGCGTCGCCCGTCACGGGACGCCGGTTGCGGTGATGATCGCCGACCTCGACGGGTTGAAAACAATCAACGACGGGGCGGGGCATCAGGCCGGCGATGCCGCTCTGATGCACGTCGGCTATTCGCTCAAGGCACAGGTTCGGGCGACCGACATTGTAGCACGCATCGGCGGCGACGAATTCGGGCTGGTGCTCGAAGACCTTGATGCTGAAGCCGCCGAGGCAAAGGCGCATTCCCTCGCTGCCAGCATCGCTGCGGAACCGCTCGACGGCACGCCGGTTTCAATCTCGATTGGCTACACGCTGGTCGGGGCAGGCGACTGCATCGACAGCATCATCGCCCGTGCCGATGCCGCCATGTACGTCCGTAAGCGTGCCCGACACTTGGCCCTCTAGCGTTCGGAAAGATAATAGCGTTCGCGGGCGGTCAGATCGTCCGCAAGGTCATAGACGATGGGCTGGCCCGTCGGGATTTCCAGACCTGTAATTTCGTCGTCCGAAATGCCCGACAAATGCTTGACCAACGCGCGCAGCGAATTGCCGTGCGCCGAAATAATCACCCGCTTAGCTGCTTTCAGCTCGGGGGCGATCCGGCTTTCCCAATAGGGCAGCACGCGTGCGATCGTATCCTTCAGGCTTTCGGTATTCGGAATCGCAATACCAGCGTAACGCCGGTCACCTGACAGGTCGAATGCGCTCCCCGGCTCCATCGGCGGTGGCGGAATGTCGAAGCTGCGCCGCCAGATTTTCACCTGTTCGTCACCGTGCTTGGCTGCGGTCTCGGCTTTGTCGAGGCCGGTTAGCCCACCATAGTGGCGCTCGTTAAGCTGCCAGTCCTTTTCGACCGGCAGCCACAGCCGCCCCATCGATTCCAGCGCGAGGTTCAACGTCTTGATCGCCCGTGTCTGCAACGACGTGAAGCACAGGTCGAAATCAAGGCCCTTGGCTGCCATCAACACCCCTGCTGCCCGCGCTTCCGCGACCCCCTTGTCGGTCAGATCGACATCCCACCAGCCAGTGAAGCGGTTTTCGAGGTTCCACGTCGACTGGCCGTGGCGGATAAGGACGAGGGTAGGCATGGGTCAAAGGGTCTCCAGATATTGGGCAGGGGTGAGGATGCGAAGGCTCGGGAAAAGCGGGACGAAATGACGGGTGTTCCAAGTGATTATCGTGTCTACGCCGTGGATCAATGCGACCTCGCCGATCAGGAAGTCATAGATGCGAGGACCGATGCCGCCAAGCGTGCCAAATCGCGTCAATGCGTTGCGCTGGTCGGCAATGGACAGCGCTAGAACTTCCATCGCGCCTTCCATCGCCGTCAGCGCAAGGAGAGCCTGCCGGGGTGTGAGTGCGCCTCCCCCATTGAAACGCGTACGCGTCGTTCCGTTATAAAACTCCGACAGGCAATGGATCGAGGTAGCGAATTCCTGCTCGCCCGCAGCCTCAAGCAATCGCGCCGATGGATCATTGTGAATATGATCAGAAGTGGCCGTCGCAATAAGAACGTTGGAGTCGATCAGTCCTCGTCGTCGTCCCACAGATCGCGGTTCCTTCCTGCTTCGATGGCGCGATTTGTATCTTCAAGCGTGATCTTCGGCCCCCCATGCCCTTTGAACACGAGCAATCGTCCGCGCCGGATCATGCCTTCGGGCAAAACCTCATCGACCGGCGGCGGGGGACGATAGGCAGCAACGGCATCTTCGACGACTTGGGTCATCGTCTTACCCGTTTCCGCCACCAGCTGCGCCACACGCTCGCGCACGATTGCCGATCTGATGTTGACTTGGGCTGTCGATTTGCGTGCCATATGGCGTGGCTAGCAAAAATGACCTGAACTGGCTAGCCACTAGAGGGCGAGGTGGTAAAACCGGTTGAAATCGCTGGCTGTATAACCACCGAATGCTTCGCCCTCTGCAAAACCATGGCGTGCATATAGCGCCAACGCAGGGGCATAGGCCGCCGTCGATCCCGTTTCGAGGCTTAGCCGTGCATAGCCCCTGCGGCGGCTTTCGGCGACCAGATGCTCGATCAGCTGGGCGGCAACACCTTTGCGGAGATGCCCGGGTGCCGTCCGCATCGACTTGATCTCGCCGTGGTCGGGGGCAAGTTCTTTTAGCGCGGCACATCCGGCAAGTTCGTCGCCATCCCATAGCGACCAAAACGTCACATCGGGCGCGCGCAGCCGGTCGATGTCGAACGCGAACGCGAGGCCCGCTGGAGAGTTCGTCTGCGCTTCGGCTAGATGAAGTCGGAGCAATGCGCCGATCTCGGCACCGGTCAGATCGTCCTCGATGAGTCTCACAACCCGTCGATCATCCCCGCCAGCGTGGCCAGGCAATCGCGCGCCAGCTGCCGCGACCGTTCCGGCGACCAGCCGCGCTCTGGATCAGGCGCATCGGCATTGTCCTTGAACGGCAGTTCCAGCGTCATGGCGACCGCCCCGACCCGCTCGGCGAGCTGGTTGGTCGACATCGACAGATTTGCCTTGCCCGGCCCCGCCGCCGGATAACCGTGCTTGGTCTGAAAATCGGGCGTGCGCGCTGCCAGCTCGGTGCCAAACCGCGTGTAGAGATCGCCCTGCCGCTGCGTCCACGACGGGATGCCGTCAAATCCGGCAAAAAAGACATAGGGGATGGCCTCGTCGCCGTGGACATCGATCGCAAAATCAACCCCGGTCACGTCCATTGCTGCGCGGACGTGGAACACTTCGGGGCTGCGCTCAAGCGTCGGCGCATTCCATTCGCGGTTCAAATTCACCCCGGCGGTATTGGTGCGGAGGTGCCCGCGGCGGCTGCCGTCGGGATTCATATTGGGCACGATGTGAAGCGTCGCCGCCGCGCGGAGTTTTACCGCGACCGGATCCCCGGACACCAGCAGGTCGAGCGCCCCTTCCATCCACCATTCGGCCATGCTCTCGCCGGGGTGCTGGCGGGCATAAAGCCACACCGGCTTGGTGCCGGTGCCCATCGTCAGGCAATCAATCGCCTGCCCGTCGATTGTGGTTCCCAGCTCGCGCGCCGTAACGCCCGGTGTTGCTGCGATCCGTGCGACCAGATCATGATGGCGCTCCATCGAATAGGGTGCGTGGTAGGCGAACCAGGTGACGTCCTGCGCCGGGGTGTGGCGGATCGTCAGCGCCCCATCGGCATAGCTGGTTTCGGTCTGTCGCCAATCGTGCCGGTCGTCACTGAAACGCGCGCTGAACCCGGGCCAGCCAAGCGGGTAGGCCGATTCGGCGCAATTGGTGATACGCAGCGTGACCGCCCG
This sequence comes from Sphingomonadales bacterium, assembly GCA_031386545.1. Lineage (GTDB taxonomy): Bacteria > Pseudomonadota > Alphaproteobacteria > Sphingomonadales > Sphingomonadaceae > Sphingomonas_O. Next base: position 6,867 of record JANNCK010000019.1, on the reverse strand, counting down.
GCCCTTTGCTCCAGCCACACGAAAGTGGAACCATTGGTAAAAATCGCTGTCCTTGTCCTTGCGGATGGCCAGTGTTGCGGTGTCACCGTCGATCGACAAAACGTCGATGTTGCCGGAATCAAAGCTGCTCGTGATGCTGATCGTCATGCGCTGCTCGATAACGGCTGGAAAACCCGCTGCAAAGGGCGCAGTTTGCCTTGACTTGAAAAGACCCCGCGACTAGGCGCGGCGCTTCAAAATTTCAGCCCATCCGCAGAAAAGCCGCAAAAATGAAGATTCGTAACTCGCTCAAGTCGCTAAAGGATCGTCACCGGGACAACCGCGTGATCCGTCGTCGTGGCCGCACCTACGTCATCAACAAGACGAACCGGCGGTTCAAGGCGCGCCAGGGCTAAGCAAGCGGGATGGCCGTCACGGCGGTCGTCTTCGATGTCGGCAAGGTGCTCGTCGAATGGGCACCGCATTATCTTTACGACAAGCTGATCCCCGACGCGAACGCGCGCGGCACCTTCCTTCGTGACGTCGTCACCCCCGACTGGCATTTTCAGCACGACGCCGGTCGGCCGTTCGCCGAGACCAGCGCCGAATTGATCGCCCGATTTCCGCAGCATCGCGCCCTGATCGAGGTGTGGGGACCGCGCTTCAACGAAACCATTCCGCACCTCATTCCGGGCATGGCCGATCTGGTTGCCGCGCTCGCCGCACGCGATGTGCCGCTGTTCGGCATCACCAATTTTTCGGGTGAATTCTGGGCACCATTCTCGGCGCGCGAGGCCGCGCTATTTGGTCCGTTCCGCGACATCATTGTGTCGGGTGACGAGAAACTGGTGAAGCCTGATCCGGCCATCTACCAGCTGGCCCTGTACCGATTCGGTCTTGCCGCAGGCGAGGGCTTGTTCGTCGACGACCGGCTGGAGAATGTGCAGGCCGCCGAGGCCAATGGTTTTGCCGGTCACCATTTTATCGACGCTGCGACTCTGCGTGCTGACTTGACCGATCGCGGCCTGCTTTAGCGTCCGCCGACCTTCAACTCGTCACCGGTCACGCGGACGACGTGAAGCACGTTGGTCGAGCCGGGCACACCAAACGGCACGCCCGCCATCACGATGATCCGCTGGCCGCCAATCGCAAGGCCGTGGCGCAGCGCCATTCGCTTGGCCTTGGCGACCATTTCCTCGAAATTACCGACGTCGCGGGTCTGGACCGCGTGGACTCCCCATAGCAGGCCGGATCGTCGCGCCGTTTCGGCGCTCGGCGTCAGCACCAGCAACGGCACCGACGGGCGCTCGCGTGACACCCGCCGCGCCGTCGATCCCGACAGAGTGAAGCACACGATTGCCTTTGCCCCGACCGTGATAGCGATTTCGCGCGCGGCGTCGGCAAGTGCATCTGCGGTCGTCGGGTCGGACTTGGTTTCGGTAAAATGCAGCCGCGCGAAATAGCCGGGGTCGTTTTCGACCGACTGGGCAATGCGGTCCATCATCGCAACCGATTCGATAGGCCATGCGCCTGCCGCCGATTCGGCTGACAGCATGACGGCGTCGGCCCCGTCATAGATCGCAGTTGCCACATCGGACACCTCGGCGCGCGTCGGGGACGGCGACTGGATCATCGATTCGAGCATCTGCGTGGCAACGACGACGGGCTTGCCAAGCCGCCGTGCCGTTTCGACGATGCGCTTTTGAGCGGGCGGCACGGCCTCGGGTGGCAGCTCGACACCCAAGTCACCGCGCGCGACCATCACCGCATCGGCCAGCTCGACGAGTTCCTCAAGCCGGTCGAGCGCAGCAGGCTTTTCGATTTTGGCGAGCAGGGCCGCGCGCCCGCCAATCAGCTTGCGCGCCTCGGCCAGATCCTCGGGCCGCTGTACGAAGGACAGCGCAACCCAGTCGACCCCCTGGTCGAGCGCAAACGCCAGATCGCTGCGGTCCTTCTCGGTCAGCGCGGCCATCGGCACGACGACATCGGGGACGTTCAGCCCCTTGCGGTCGCTCAGCATCCCGCCGACTTCGACGCGGGTTGTTACAAAATCGTCGCCCATCTCGGTGACACGCAGCACCAGCTTGCCATCGTCGAGTAGCAACCGCGCATTGACCTCCAGCGCCTCGAAAATTTCCTTGTGCGGCAGGCACACCCGCGTTGCGTCTCCCGCCGTCGGATCGCGGTCGAGGCGGAACGTCGCGCCATGCGCCAGCTCGACCTTGCCGTCCGCAAAGGTGCCGACGCGCAACTTCGGACCCTGCAAGTCTGCAAGGATCGTCGTCGGACGCACCAATGACTTTTCGAGGCTGCGGATCGCCGCAATCACCGGCGCATGGCCCGCTTGCGTTCCGTGGCTCATGTTGATGCGAAAGGCATCGGCCCCGGCGCGGATCAGTTTCTCGATCATCTCCGGGCTGCTGCTGGCGGGGCCAAGTGTGGCGAGCACACGAACCTTGCGGGCACGGGGGGCGAGCGAACGGTGCAAACGAATTATCCTGACTTGTCGAAGCTGCGCCCTTCTTCTAACCGCGCCGCCATTAATCAAGCAGGGATTTGAATTTTTATGGCTGAAACCACCACAGACGACCGTTTACGCCTGTTCATCGAACGAATCGAGCGCCTTGAAGAAGAAAAAAAAGGCATCGCGGACGATGTGCGAGACGTCTACTCGGAGGCCAAAGGTCAGGGTTACGACGCAAAAATCATGCGGCAAATTGTCAAACTGCGAAAGATGCCGTTGCAAGATCGTCAGGAGATGGAAGCTATCCTTGATCTATACAAGGCCGCGCTTGGTCTGGGGTAACCGACGGTTCAGTCGTCGTGGGCGAGCAGGGCAGCGCGATACTCTGCCAGCGCCTCGGGTTTTCTAGCAATTAGATCGTCAACAAGCTCCCGAAATTCGGCGGTGTATCGGACTAGTTCGCGGTTGGTTGCCGACATCGCTTCGACAACGATACCGGTGAGCCATAGCAAGCTCGCCCAAGCCTGCGACACGTCGCGCGCAGTGATTTGGAGGTCATCGAGATGCTTCGGGTGCGTCAGCCGGTTCCGAAGGGCAATCGTTGCCTTCAGGGCTGACCAGCCCCGTTCTCCGAAATCAACACTTAGCGCGGGGTTCAAGCTTTGTGCGAGCCGGGTCGTCAGCCGGATTGTTGCCACCAGTGACAAGTATCGCGGTTGCGACACGATTCTGCCGGTGTCCGTTACAATGTAGGTTTCTGCCTTGAGCGCTGCATCCGCCTCGCTGGTAAGCGCGCCCACATCTTCTGCGATACCTCGGACATATTCTCGATATTCCCAAGCGGTGCCTTCGACTGCGGCAAACAGCGTCCGCACAAAGTTGCGTTGTGCGGCTGCAGTGGCATCAGTCTGCATTTGTTCGAGAGAAACGAGGACGTCAGTCATCAGCATCCGAAGAAAGGTGATGCCAAAATCCTGCTCTTCTCGTGTCAAAATAAACAAATCGTTCTCTTGAGCCGTTTCGACATGCTTCCTACATCATCAGAACAAATTCAACCGGGAGCATCGACCATGATTGTTTCGACAACCAGCACCATCGAGGGGCGTCCCGCGCACGACTATCTGGGCGTCGTCACTGGTGAAGTGATCGTCGGGGCCAATATCTTCAAGGATTTGTTCGCCAGCATCCGCGACATCGTCGGCGGTCGGTCGGGTGCCTATGAAAGCTCGCTCCGCGATGCACGCAAAACCGCGCTTGCCGAGATGCAGGACGAGGCGCGTGCGCTGGGGGCCGATGCCGTCATCGGGGTCGATCTTGACTATGAAGTGATCGGGCAGGGCGGATCGATGCTGATGGTCAGCGCATCGGGGACTGCGGTAAAGTTGAGCTAAGCGCCAAGCCTGCTTATGGACCCCGTAACACACGCGTTGCGGGGATTTCATGGCCGGCCATTCCAAGTTCAAAAACATCATGCACCGCAAAGGTGCTCAGGATAAAAAACGCGCGGCGTCGTTTTCAAAGCTGAGCCGCGAAATCACCGTGGCGGCGAAGTCGGGACTGCCCGATCCGGCGATGAATGCGCGGCTGCGTGCCGCCGTGCTCACCGCGCGGGCGGGCGGGATGCCCAAGGACAATATCGAACGCGCGATCAACAACGCCGCGCGCGCCGATGGCGAGAATTACGAGGAAATCCGCTACGAAGGCTTCGGGCCCGGTGGCGTTTCGCTCATCATCGAGGCGCTGACCGACAACCGCAACCGCACCGCAACCAGTGTGCGCACAGCGGTCAGCAAGAACGGCGGCAACCTCGGTGCGGGCGGCAGCGTCAGCCATGCCTTCGACCGCGTCGGGCTGATCTCATACCCTGCCAAGGCAGGCGATGCCGACACGGTGTTCGAGGCGGCATTGGAGGCGGGGGCCGAAGACGTGACGTCGAGCGAGGACGGTCACGAAATCTGGACCTCGGTCGCCGACCTCCATCCGGTTGCCAAGGCGCTCGAATCGGCGCTGGGCGAGGGCGAGGGCGCGAAGCTCGCCTGGCGACCGCAGGTGATGGTGACCGTCGGTGAAGGCGACGCGGCAACGCTGATGAAGCTGCTCGATGCCCTCGACGAGGACGATGACGTGCAGACGGTGTGGGGCAATTACGATGTGCCCGACGACATCATGGAGCGCCTGTGATGCGCGCATCGACCAGCGGAGCTGGCTCGACCGACGCATCCAGGCCGGACGGCGGGCAACGCCCGACCGACGACGCGGGCTTTGCCCGTGGCGCATTCGACGAGTGATAATCCTCGGCCTCGATCCCGGGCTCGGTACGACCGGCTGGGGCGTGATCGCGGCGCAGGGGAACCGGTTGAGCCACCTCGCCAACGGGCAGATCAAGACAGACCCGAAACTGCCGCTGCCCGACCGGCTTGTCGCCATCGAGGCGGCGCTGACCGACCTGTTGATCGAGCACGCCCCCGACGGCGCGGGGGTCGAGGAAGTGTTCGTCAACACCAATGCACAATCGACGCTGAAGCTGGCGCACGCGCGTGGCGTGATCCTGTTGTGCGCGGCGCGGCGGGGGATCGTCGTCGGTGAATATGCCGCGCGGCTGGTCAAGAAGGCGGTGGTCGGCACCGGTGCGGCGGAAAAGGCGCAGGTCCATGCAATGGTCGCGCGGTTGCTCCCCGGCGTAAAAATCGCGGGGGCGGACGCGGCGGATGCGCTCGCGGTCGCAATCACCCACGCGCATCATCTGGCGTCGGCGCGGCGGCTCGGCTGATTTTGCTTTCCTACAGGCAGATGTTCCGCCTATGTACCGGAATGATGTTTCGGGGCCCATCATTTTACAGTCGCTTCGTCGCCGACAAGGAACGCTTTGACGGTGCAATTGCGCGACATACCGTGACTTTGGTGACCTTCGGGCAGCGCCAGCAATGATCGCCCGTCTCACCGGAACCCTTGCCGAAACCGCTGCCGACCATGCGGTGATCGACGTCGGCGGCGTCGGCTATCTGGTTCAGGCCTCGGCGCGGACACTAAACGTGCTCGGCCCCGTCGGCAGCAGCGTCATGGTCTTCACCGAAATGCAGGTCCGCGAGGACGCAATGACCCTGTTCGCGTTCGGCAGCGTCAGCGAGCGTGACTGGTTCCGCCTGCTCACCGGCGTGCAGGGCGTCGGCGGGCGGGTCGCACTGAGCATATTGTCGGTGCTTGATGCGGCAGAACTGAGCCGCGCGGTCGCGACACAGGACAAGGCCATGGTCGCCCGCGCCAACGGCGTCGGCCCCAAACTCGCCGACCGCATCGTGCGCGAACTGAAGGACAAGGTCGGCGGCATCGCCGTCGGTGTGCCCGGTATCGCTCCCGTCGCAGGTGCAGCGGCAGATGCGGTGTCCGCCCTCCTCAACCTCGGCTTCCGCCCCGCCGAAGCGAGCGCCGCGGTCGCCAAGGCCGACGAGGAACTGGGCAGCGGCGCAGGGCTCGACGCGCTGGTGCGGGTGGCGTTGAAGAAGGTGGCGCGGTGACTTCCCCTTCACGCCGTCATGCTGAACTTGTTTCAGCATCCACACCTCTACGGGTACTGGTGGTGCATCTGGAGAGGTGGACCCTGAAACAAGTTCAGGGTGACGGATTTCTGTCGGCCAGAAAATATACGTCGAAAGGCACGACGGATTGACCAACCCCCTCTCCCCCCAACGCCAGCCCGAAGACATCGACGCCGCGCTGTGCCGCTTCCCCCCTCCCCCTCGTGGCGAGGGGCAGGGGTGGGGGCGGTGCGCGTCCGCGCGCCAGAAGACTCTTGCCCAAAACCTTGGCCGCGTTGTTTTTCAGCCGCAGACGCGGCTGGCCCCCACCCTGGCCCTCCCCACAAGGGGGAGGGGATTCCTTGGACGGGCGGCGCGCGTTAGAACGACGCTGTGACAGACCAGCCGCTAACCTCGCCGCATCGGCAATCGGAAGACATCGACGCGGCGCTGCGTCCCAAATCGCTCGATGAGTTCGTTGGGCAAAAGGCGGCACGTGATAATTTACGGGTGTTCATCCAGGCGGCGAAATCGCGCGGGGATGCGCTCGACCATGTGCTGTTCTTCGGGCCGCCGGGGCTGGGCAAGACGACGCTGGCACAGATCATTGCGCGAGAGCTGGGCGTGGGGTTCCGCGCCACCAGCGGCCCGGTCATCGCCAAATCGGGCGATCTCGCCGCGCTGCTGACCAACCTTGAGGATGGCGATGTCCTGTTCATCGACGAGATTCACCGGCTCGCGCCTGCGGTCGAGGAAATCCTTTATCCGGCGATGGAGGACCGTGCGCTCGACCTGATGATCGGCGAGGGGCCGTCGGCGCGTAGTGTGCGGATCGATTTGCCGAAGTTCACGCTGGTGGGCGCGACGACGCGGCAGGGGCTGCTGACGACGCCGCTGCGCGACCGGTTC
>JANNCK010000419.1:0-2064 GCA_031386545.1 Sphingomonadales bacterium | reverse complement strand
TCGATGGCCTTGGTGCCCTTCGACATGGCATCCTTGGCACGCGTGTTCATGTCGCCGAACATGGCGGTCGCACGGTTCTGCATGTCTTCGGCAGCGGTCTTCATCGTTGCCTGCGCGTTGGTGATCGTGTCGTTCATGGTAGGTCCTTTCACGGGAGCCGCGGCCTTAACTGGGGCAGCGGCAGGGGTTTCAATTTTTACGGTTTCGATCTTGATGGTTTCAGGCTTAGGCGCGACCATGGTGGCCTCGACCTTCACGGCCTCAACCTTAGGCGCTTCGACCTTGACCGGCTCGACTTTAGCGGCCTCAACCTTGCGGACGACGACCGGCGCGGGCGCAGCTTCGACGGGCTTGGCGGCCACAACGGGCTTTGCCGAAACTGGCGGCGTTGCCGGAGTCACGGCTTTGGCGGCGAGCACGGGGACCACGGCCACCGGTTTCGCAGTTGCGGCAACAGCTGGCTTTACAGCCTTGGTCACCGGATTATTTGATGTCGAAACTTTGGCCACGACGGCCTCCTGATCGTTATGTTGCACTGCACAATATACAGTTGCGAATCACGAATGCAAGCGTTTTGTTGCACTGCAACATAATCGTCATGCCGCCCCCTTGGGGCAGCACACCAATAACCGAAAATGTCACATGATTAGCGTGTCTTGACGTAACGCCCGGGTGCGTCCTCGATCGCCGCCAGCTTGCCTTCGCCCGGCACCCTCGCGCCATCTGCCGCGATTTCACTTGCCCCAAAATCGCGAATCCATGCGATCCAGTCGGGCCACCAGCTGCCCTTCACTTCGGTCGCCCCAGCCGCAAAGTCATCGACGCTCGTCATAGGGCCGTCGATCCAGTGCTGGTATTTTTGCGCCGACGGCGGATTGACGACGCCCGCAATATGCCCCGACCCGGCAAGCACGAAACGCAGCGGCCCGCGCAGATGATCGGTCAGTTTCCACACACTCGCCAGCGGCGCGATATGATCCTCGCGGCCCGCCTGAATATAGGCAGGCGTTTCGATCTTGGTCAGGTCGATCCCTTCGCCCAGTGCCGACAGCGCCCCCGGCACGATCAGCCGGTTGTCGCGGTAGAGATCGATCAGATAGGCCTTGTGCCATTTCGCCGGCAGGTTGGTGGTGTCGCCGTTCCAGTGCAGCAAATCAAACGACGGATAGTCTTTGCCCAACAGATAATTGCTGACCACTGTGTTCCAGATGAGGTCTTTGCCGCGCAGCAGGTTAAACGTCAGCGCCAGATACCGCCCATCGAGAAAGCCATTGCTCGACAGCTTCTCGATCAAGGCGATGTTGGCATCGTCGACAAAATTGAGTAGCTCGCCCGCCTCGCTGAAATCGACCTGCGCGGTAAAGAACGTCGCCGATTTTACCCGCTTGGCCTTCCCTTTCGCGGCAAGCACCGCCAGCGTCGCGGCCAGCGTCGTCCCCGCCACACAATAGCCGATAGTGTGGACCGATTTCACGTCGAGCAGGTCGCGGATCGTGTCGACCGCGTCGATCTGCGCTGCGATATAATCGTCCCAGATCACCTCGGCCATCGACGCATCCGCCGATTTCCAGCTGACCATGAACACCGTCAGTCCCTCTGCTACCGCCCAGCGGATGAAGGATTTTTCAGGCGCGAGGTCGAGGATGTAGAAGCGGTTGATCCACGGCGGAAAGATCACCAGCGGCGTTTTCGCCACCGTGGGCGTCATTGGGGCGTATTGGATCAACTGGTAGAGCGGCGTTTCGTGAACCACCTTGCCAGGGGTTGTCGCAATGTTGACGCCAACCTCGAACGCGGTTGCCGACGTATGCGTCAGCTGCCCGCGCTGTATGTCGGTCATCAGATGCTGAAACCCCGCGACCAAACTCGCCCCGTTCGTCTCCAGTGCACGGTTGAGCGCGACTGGATTGGTAAAAGCCGAATTGGCAGGCGACATCGCCTCCACCAGCGTCCGCATTGCAAACGCCATGCGCGCCTTCTGGTCGGCATCGCCCGGCACTTGATCGACCGCGGCCATCATCGCGTTCGACATGATCGCATAGCCCTGCCGCATCAGGTCAAAGA
>JANNCK010000415.1:0-6812 GCA_031386545.1 Sphingomonadales bacterium | reverse complement strand
CCTTTGACGAGCTGGCGCTCCAGGCGTTCCAGCTCGCACAGATGGACTATCCCTATTCGGCGATGACCTTGGCAACGATCCTGAACCACGCCACTTTGGTCGATCCCTACCTCATCAAGCCGGCAATGGACGCAATCACCGAAGGCTGGGCATATGGACGGCGGGCAAAAAGCATCCAGTTCGTCGCATTCGAGCAAATGCTCGACCGGCCACTGGCAGAGGTCCGCGCCGAATACGGGCTGGACCGCGTGCCAAGCGCTCCAAAAGCGGTACCAAGCGAGCAGACACCGGAGTTACTCGCAGCTTAGCGCAGGGGTCGTTCCGGAACTGTTCATCGCGCCAGAGCTTTAGGTTTTGTCTGACCTATAAGGAACCTGCCATATGAACCGCCCGCTTTGTCTGTTCGCTGTAACCGCTTTGTCGATAGCCCCGCTGGCCGCGTCGGCGCAGACGGTCGTGCAGGTTACGCCCTCGGTCGAAGCGCCGGTGATAACGGTGTCCTCGACCGAAAGCATCGACACAGCGCCCGACCTGGCGGTGGTAAGTGCAGGCGTTTCGACATTGGCACCGACAGCGGTTGCCGCACTTCAGGCCAATTCAGCCAAAATGACGCGCATGGTCGCCGCCGTCCGTGCAGCGGGCGTTGCCGAGCGCGATATTCAGACGCGCGGGATTTCGATCAGTGCCGACTATAATTACGAGAATAATGCTCAGGTGTTTCGTGGCTATCGGGCGTCAAACACCGTATCAATCAGGTCGCGGGACATCCCCGGTCTTGGCCGGTTCCTCGACGCGCTTGTGGTCGCGGGCGGCAACCAGATCGAGGGGCCAAGCTTTACCGTTGAAAAGCCCGAACCGCTGATGATGCAGGCGCGGAGCCGGGCGCTCGTCAGTGCTCAGGCGAACGCCGATGCACTGGCGCGGCAGGCCGGTTTCAAGCGCGCACGGTTGCTTGCTCTCAGCGAAAGCAGCAATCGCGCGTTCGGCCAGAATCTTCGCACGTTCGACGTGCAGGAGGCCTCCGCACCGCGACCGGTTTCCGCTCCCGTCGCGCCGGGCGAAGTTTCGACCAGCGTGACGGTAACGGGAACCTATCGGCTTGAGAACTAGACCCGCGTCATAGTCCACTGCCCGTCCGCACCCTTGCAAGCGTGGTAGCTTTCGGTGGCTTCACTTTCGCCGGGGACCGCGACCGACTGCTTGACGATCTTGCAGTTCGATGCCGATGCCACCGTCGTTGCGCGGCGCAGCAGGGGCGTGCTGACATAGCCCTGTCCGACGCCGCCTTCGGCAACCAGCATCCACGGCTGGCCCTTGACCGAAGCAGGGACATAGACGCGCTGGCCGGGGGTCAGCTTGCCGAGCACTGTCCCGGTCGCGCCCGGCGCGCTGCGGATGTTGGCCGCCGACGTTGCCGTGTAGCTGTCGCCGACCTTGACGAAACCAGCCGCCGGCTCGACGCCATTGGCAAATTTGATGTCGCCCAACGCGACGCTGTTGGCAGCGGCGACATCGACGCGGCCCGAGGCACCCGTATCGTCATTGCGCCACGTCTGCGACTGGTTCGACGCGACAGCGGCCTGTGCCGCCCGTTCGGCACGCATCCGGTCATTCTTTTGCAGCTTGCAGCCAATGGCTGAGCCCGCCGCGGCACCGAGCGCGCCGCCCAGAATCGTGCCCAGCGTGCCCTTGATCTTCGAGCCGATCAGCCCGCCGACCGCACCGCCCGCAACCGCACCGATGATCTGCGAATTGCCGCCCGACGAACAGCCGAAAATGCTGCCGAGCAACCCGCCGCCGCTCGCCCGCTGTCCGTCATCGACAGTGCCAACACTGCGGTTGGCCAGCACCTGTCCGGCGGCCTGCGCAATCGTCGGGTCAATGGCATGGGCAGGCACAGCGGCCAGCGCGAGGGCGGCCATAGTGGTCAGGCTGAAGGATGTCCGTGCAACGCTCATCGTCTCTCTCCCAAATCATTTGCAAAACGCGTTATTACGAGGGGATCATGTCACAACCGGCGCGTGAATGCGCTGTGAATCACCCGGTTTCAATTGTGAATGATGGTGACGTCATGCGGGCGTTGAAACGCGCTCTTTCCGGCGGTCCGGACCCGGGTTGAAAGCGGGGAGGGGCATGGCTGCTTTGCTTCATCCGTTCCGCCTGCTAGCGGCGCTCGCCATGACAACCGCGACACAACAAAGCTGGAATCTCGTCATCCACGGCGGCGCAGGACTTATCACGCCCGACAAGATGAGGCCCGGGCAGGAAGCATCAATCAAGGCCGCTTTGACCTGCGCGCTCGACACCGGGTCGGCCATTCTGAAATCAGGCGGAACGTCGCTCGACGCGGTTGAGGCGGCTGTCCGTGTGCTGGAGGACGACCCTAATTTCAACGCAGGCCACGGCGCGGCGCTGAGTTTTGACGGCGTTGCCGAACTCGACGCGGCAATCATGGACGGGCGCGACCGTGACGCCGGAGCGGTGGCACGGGTCACAACAACGCGCAATCCGGTCAGCCTTGCCCGTGCAGTCATGGAGAACAGCCGCCACGTCTTTCTTGCCGGGATCGGCGCCGACGCATTCTCGCAGCAATCCGGTGTCGCACAGGCCGACCCTGAATGGTTCATCACCCCCGAACGCCGGGCCAATTTGATCGAACTCAAGGCGACCCGTGCCGACGCCTATGATGTCGATATGAAATACGGCACCGTCGGTGCCGTTGCGTGCGACAGCCACGGCCATGTCGCCGCCGCAACCTCGACCGGCGGCGTCACCGGCAAACGCTGGGGCCGGATCGGTGATTCGCCCGTGATCGGTGCAGGCACCTATGCCGATGACCGTGCCGGGGCGGTATCGGCGACCGGATCAGGCGAGTTCTTCATCCGTGAAGGCGTCGCACACGAGATTTGCGCGCGGGTGCGGTTCACCGGCGAAGACATCGTGACGGCGGCAGGCGTAGTGATGGCCGATGTCAAAGCGATGGGCGGCAGTGGCGGAGTGATCGTCGTATCACCCGGGGGCGATGCCGGGTGGACCTTCACAACGCCGGGCATGTTCCGGGGGCAGGTGTCGTCAACGTCGTCGCCACAAGTGGCGATTTACGGAGAAGCCTGAGCACTACTCGCCGGTAAACCGGTACGTCCGGATCTCGCACACATTGACCTTGCGCACGCGCGTCTTGTCGTCGTCGAAGCTCGCCTTCAACGCATAGGTGCACGCGTCTCCGCCGCCGCCGATGACGAGCTGGGCCGACTGGCCGGGCTTGAGAATGGTGTCGCCGAGCATATCCTCGTCCACTGGCGTCCCCTGCGCGGGCGAAGCGTAGAGGCGCGTCATCGTGTGCGGCGAGGCATTAACGACTGTCAGGCGACGATCCGCCGCATTCGCTGCAACCGCAGTCGAGACGAGCATCGCACCCAGCACCAGAAACTTCACCGTCTTCACGTCTTTATCTCCTCGCCCCGTTGCAGGAGCCCGCGTTGCGGGGATATGACCGCCGTAACGCCGCAATTAATAGGGCCGCCCGTATGTATCGCCTGTTAATGGGATTGCTCGTCGTGTTGATGCCCGCGCCTGCGCTCGCGTGGTGGGAATATGGGCATGAGACCGTCGCGCAGATTGCGCTGGCCGAGGTGAAGCCCGCCACCCGTGCGCGCGTGCGCGCGATGATGCGGCAGGGCGCGCTGCTCGAAACCCCGACCTGCAAAATCGATACCGCCGAGGGGCTCGCCTATTGGCCAGACTGTATCAAGGGGCTGCGCGACCGGTTCAGCTATGCCTTCAGCTGGCATTATCAGAACGCCGATGTCTGCAAGCCTTTCGATCTCAAGCCGGCCTGTGCCGACGGCAATTGCGTGTCGGCGCAGATCACGCGCAACGCCAAGCTGCTCGGCGACAAGGCGCTGCCGATGCGCGAACGGGTGATGGCGTTGGCTTTTCTCGTCCATTTTGTTGGCGATCTGCACATGCCGCTGCACGCGGGCGACCGTAGCGACCGCGGCGGCAACGACCTGAAAATGTCCTATGGCGATTTTGCGGGGTCGCGGCTTAACATTCACGCGATCTGGGACGGTTATCTCGCCGAACGCGCGATCTCGACACCGCCGGGCGGGGCGGCGGGACTGCTGACCGAAATCCGCCCTGGCATGGCTGACGGCAAGGTCGAGGACTGGAGTCGCGAAAGCTGGACCGTTGCACGCGACGCTGCCTATGCCGTAGCGCTGGGCGATCCTTGCGGCCCGAAACCCGCACGCGCGACGCTCGACAATGCCAAGATCGAGACACTGCTCCCGGTCACGCGCCAGCAAATCATACGCGGCGGGGTGCGGCTGGCGCGGTTGCTCGACGAAGCGCTGCGTTGACACAACGCCAAGACGCAATTTCACCCTTGACCCTGTAGTGACTACAGACCTTATTGGGGTTGAATGCTGGCCTCTCACGCGCTTCGTACATCGTCTCCACGTCCCATCTGCTTGGGCATCGCGTTTGCGATGGGCGTTCATGGCATCCCGGCTTACGCCCAAATCGAGACGGACGAGGAAGTAACGGCGGACATCATCGTTCAGGCGACACGCGCCAATCGCCGTGTTCAGGACGAACCGATCCGCGTTGAGGTGATTGACCGCGAGGAGATCGAAGAAAAGATCCTGATGACCCCCGGCAACATCTCGATGCTGGTTGCCGAAACCGGTGGCGTGCGGGTACAAGTCACCTCGCCCTCGCTCGGCTCGTCGACCGTGCGGATGCAAGGCATGAAGGGGCGCTATACCGCGCTGCTCGCCGATGGCCTGCCGCTTTATGGTGGGCAAGCGTCATCGATCGGGCTGCTCCAGATCGCCCCGACCGATCTGGGACAGGTCGAAGTCATCAAGGGCGCGGCGTCGGCACTTTACGGCCCTACCGCGCTGGGCGGTGTCATTAATCTGGTTTCGCGGAAGCCGGGGGCCGCGTTCGAAGCAGAATTCCTGACCAACCTGACCAGCCGCGAGGGGCAGGATGCCACGGGCTATGTGGCAACGCCGATCGGGAGTGAATGGGGCGCATCGCTGGTTGGCGGATTCCACCGTCAGACCCGGCAGGACATCGACGGCGACGGCTGGATCGATGTTCCGGGCTACACGCGCTGGACGGTGCGACCCCGATTATTCTGGACCGGTGCAGACGGCGCCAGCCTATATGTCACTGTCGGTGCCATGACCGAACAGCGCACGGGCGGCACGCTGGCTGGCAGGGCGGTGCCCGACGGACGCCCTTTCCCTGAGTTGCAGGACACGCGGCGGATCGATGCTGGGCTGGTTGCCAAAATTCCGGTGCCAGCGGTCGGAAATCTTCATCTTCGCGCCTCGGTAGTCGATCAGAAACACGAACACCGTTACGGCGATGCTGCTGAAAGCGACCGCCACCGGACGATCTTTGCAGAAGCATCGCTGACCGGCGGATCGGAGCGGACACCGTGGCTCGCAGGACTGGCGTTCCAGCGCGATAGCTACCGGGCGCGTACATTGTCGGCTTTTGATTATAGCCATGACGTGCCCGCCATCCTTGCGCAGGTCGAGCATGTGGCGCGTGACAAATTGACTTTCGCGGGTAGCGCGCGGCTCGATTTCCACAACGTCTATGGCACCCGTTTCAGCCCGCGCGTCTCTGCGCTGTGGAAGCCGGGTGCGCTGACCGTCCGCGCTTCGCTGGGACGCGGCTTTTATGCGCCGACGCCTTTTGTCGAGGAGACCGAGGCCTCCGGACTATCCCGCCTGATGCCATTGTCAGGGCTGCGGGCGGAAACCGCCGACACCGCTTCGCTCGACATAGGTTATCGCTTCGGTCCGTTCGAGGGAAATATGGCGCTTTTTTCGTCGCACCTCCACGACGCTGTCCGGCTCGAAACAGCAGGTTCGGCCAACGTGCAACTTGTCAACCTTGATGGACGGGTCCGCTCGCAAGGTGCCGAACTCCTTCTTCGCTACCGGCGCAACGGCCTGACCGTCACGGGTAGCTATGTTCATGTCGATCCGACCGAACCGGACACGACCGGCACCGGTCGCCGGACCACGCCGCTCACGCCCCGCAACACCGCCGGACTGGTCGCGATATGGGAGAAGCATGACCGGGGCAGGATAGGAATCGAAGCCTATTACACTGGCCCTCAATCGCTTGACGACAATCCCTACCGCACGCGCAGTGCTCCCTATATCGAACTGGGTATCCTTGGAGAAATCAGGTTCGGGCGGGTCAGTGTGTTTCTGAATGCCGAAAACATCCTGAATGTCCGGCAGACGCGCTATAATTCCATCCTGTTGCCACGGCGCGCGGTGGATGGGCGCTGGACCGTCGATGCATGGGCTCCGCTCGACGGGTTTACCCTGAACGGCGGACTTCGTCTGCGTTTCGGCTCGCGCTAAGCCGTGCCAAAGCGAACAGTTTAAGGAGTGAAAGGGTGGCGCTGACAATCGGGGAACTGGGCAAGGCGACCACGACGAAGGTGGAGACGATCCGCTATTACGAACGGATCGGACTGTTACCCAAACCCGACCGGACGATAAGCAACTATCGCGCGTACAGCCGACCCGAACTCGACCGCCTGTCCTTCATCCGCCGCGCGCGCGATCTCGGGTTCAATCTCGATGCAGTGCGCGAATTGCTGGCGCTTGCCGATGATCGCGGTAAGCCTTGCGGCGCGGTCGATGCGATTGCGAGCGGGCATCTGGCCGAAGTCGAACGCAAGATTGCCGATCTTGCCTCGATGCGCGAGGAGCTCACTCGCCTTATCGGAAGCTGCCGTCACAACAAGGTTGCGGATTGCAAGATCATTGAGA
>JANNCK010000401.1:0-2763 GCA_031386545.1 Sphingomonadales bacterium | reverse complement strand
GGCGTTCGAGGACAGCTGGCACTGGAACGACAAGGCCGAAGCCGCCTTCCACGACGTGATGACCAGCGGCAACACCGATGTGGCCGAACTGCTGCGCGCGATGCGCGGGTTCCTGAAGGAAAACGACATGATGGCGTATCTCGCCATGATGGCGGTGCGCCTGATCGAACTCCACCGCGTGCTGAAACCGACCGGCAGCCTCTACCTCCACTGCGACCCCACCGCGTCGCATTATCTGAAGCTGTTGCTGGACGGGGTGTTTGGGGCACCAAACTACAGGAATGAGATCACTTGGAAGCGCACGACCACCCATAGCGACAGCAAGACGTGGAGCAGAGTTTCCGACATCATCCTGTTTTATACCAAGGGGCGAGAGTTCATCTGGAACACGCCACGAGACAGTCATAGCGAAGAATACAAGGCAACAAAGTATCGTTACGACGACGGGGATGGCCGTGGCCTATACCGGCTCGATAATATGACCAGCCCGAATCCTAGGCCGAATATGATGTATGAGTGGCTCGGATTTCCATTTCCTCAAATGGGCTGGCGCTATCAAACTGAGACGATGCAGCGGCTGCATGATGAAGGTCGTATATGGTATCCGACTGCTGGTGACGGCTCATACAACACGACTAAACGTCCGCAATTAAAACGCTATCTCAACGAGATGGACGGTGGCGTAATGAGTGGTGTCTGGACGGACATCCCTCCGATCAACTCCCAAGCCCAAGAACGCCTCGGCTACCCCACCCAGAAACCGCTCGCGCTGCTCGAACGCATCATTGCCGCGTCGTCGAACCCCGGCGACGTGGTGCTCGACCCGTTCTGCGGCTGCGGCACCGCCGTCGACGCCGCGCAGAAACTGGGGCGGCAGTGGATCGGCATCGACGTGACGCACCTCGCCATCGGCCTGATCGAGCGGCGGTTGCAGGATCGATATGGACTCATCAACGTGCGCGAGATGCCCCCCAAGGGCCGTCACCCCGGACTTGATCCGGGGTCCACTTCTCCGCCGGAGAAGGCTTCGCGGGTTGAGGGGTGGACCCCGGATCAAGTCCGGGGTGACGGGGCAAGTGCGGAACCGTCGCTCTTCTATGAAGTCATCGGCACGCCCAACGACATCGCCAGCGCCGAAAAGCTCGCCGCCGACGAACCGCACCAGTTCCAATACTGGATCACCCAAGCCATCGACGGTCAGCCCTATCAGGGGGGGCGTAAAGGTGCCGATCGCGGCATCGACGGCTATGTCTATTTCACCGGCCATCCCGACGAAAAGGGCATCCGGAAAACCGAAGCCGCGATCATCAGCGTGAAGGCCGGTCGCAACGTCGGCGTCGCCATGGTCCGCGACCTGAAAGGCGTCGTCGAGCGCGAGAAAGCGCCCATCGGCATTTTCGTGTGCGTCATCAACCCGACCCGCGAGATGGAACGCGAAGCGGCGGCGGCGGGCGTTTACGAAGGGGCCGACGGCCGCACCTATCCGCGCCTGCAACTCTACACCGTCGCAGAGTATTTCGCGGGGTTACGCCCGAAAGTGCCGCTGCTCGACCGGCAGGCGGCGTACCGGAAGGCGGCGCGAGCGGAGACCGGCAAGGGCAATCTGGCGTTCGATTTGTAGGGGTGGTGCTCCCTCCTCCCCCTTGTGGGGAGGATACAGGTGGGGGCCAGCGGCGTCTGCCGCTGAAAAAACAGCGCTCTTCGTGAAAGTGCGGTGGATTCTATTGAGCCGCAGACGCGGCTCGCCCCCCACCCCGCCCTCCCCCACAAGGGGGGGAGGAAGACGGAGAAGCAACGCCCCTACCCCGCGACAATCGCGGCCCAGCCCGCTTCGTCAATCACCTCGATGCCGAGTTCAGCGGCTTTCTTCAGCTTCGATCCCGCGCCGGGTCCAGCCACGACGAGGTCGGTTTTCGCGCTCACCGACCCGGCGGTTTTCGCACCCAGTGCCTCGGCCTGCGCCTTGGCTTCGTCGCGGCTCATGGTTTCGAGCGTACCCGTGAAGACGATGGTTTTGCCAGTGACGGCGGACGCCTTAACAGTCGAGACATATTCGGGGGGGCTGACTTCGCCCAGCAGGTCGGCCCACGCCGCGCGGTTGTGTTCCTCGTGGAAGAAATCGACCAGTGCTTTCGCAACCACGGGGCCGATGCCCTCGACCGACGAGAGTTCCGCCACAGCGTCCTCATGCTGCGCAACATCGGCGACGCGCGCGACAGATGCGAACGCGCGGACCAAATCCTTTGACGTTCCCGCGCCGACATGGCGGATACCCATGCCGAACAGGAATTTCATCGGATCCGGTGCGCGCTTCGCCTCGATGCTGGCAAGCAGATTATCAACCGATTTTTCTTTCCACCCCTCGCGGGTCAGCAATTCTTCGCGGTGGTCTTTCAGGCGGAAAATGTCGGCGGGGCTGTGCAGCCAACCGAGCTGGAAGAATTCGACAATGGTCTTGTCGCCCAATCCCTCGATGTCGAGCGCGCCGCGACTGACGAAATGCTTTAGCCGCTCGATGCGTTGCGCGGGGCAGATCAAGCCGCCGGTGCAGCGGATGTCGACCTCACCGTCCTCGCGCACCGCGTCGGACTGGCATTCGGGGCAGGTGACCGGAAAGGCGAAGGCGGGCCGATCTACCTCGGGCGTCAGGTTTTCGAGCACTTGCGGGATGACATCACCTGCACGCTGGATCGCGACGCGGTCGCCGACACGAACGCCCAGCCGCGCGATTTCGTCAGCATTGTGCAGTGTTGCATTGGTCAC
>JANNCK010000018.1:0-4517 GCA_031386545.1 Sphingomonadales bacterium | reverse complement strand
TAGCCTTGCCACATATATGGCGCTCAGCGGGGCAACGCTGATCCTCGCGTGGCTGTCCTGGCGTTATATCGAGGCCCCGTTCCGGGGGTCGGACAAGTTCACGCAGCGCCAGATTTTCACTTGGTCCGCCACCGGGTCGCTATTGTTCATCGGGCTGGGCCTCGGCCTGCATGTCGCCAAGGGCGTTCCACAACGGTTCGACGCCCGATTGCTGCCCTTGATTGATCCGGCGAAGACGCGGGTTGAAGGATGCCCGAAAGCGGCAGGAAAGCTTCATATCTGTCGGCTGGGCGCACAGAATGTACAGCCGACGCTGGTCCTTCTTGGCGACTCGCACGCCTATATGCTCGCCGATGAGCTTGGCCGGCAACTCGCGCAGCAGGGGCGCGCCGGATTACTCATCCACACCCACTGCCATCCCGTGCCAAACATCTATGACAGCCGCCAGATTGCAGACCCTAACATCAAGATCGACTGCGATGACGCCAACGAACAGATGCTTCGGGCCGCGACTGCCGACGGCATCACAGATGTCGTCATCGCGATCCGCTGGACGCTGCGACTCTACCCGCTGGGTAATTCAGTCGCCGCGCCTGCGTTCGATAATGGCGAAGGCGGCGTCGAAAGCGACACACCCTATCGCCGCAACCTCGGCCCCGATCTCGCCGACACGGCACCCGGCAAAACGCGCGCCGTTGCTCGGTTTGTCGAGCGTCTTGCCGCCGAACAACGGGTGACGATCCTCTATCCGGTCCCCGAAGTCGGCTGGTTCCCGCCGCGGTTGAACTTGCTAAATAGCATTGTGAACAAAGGACCGCCCGCGACGATCAGCACCAGCGCCGACGTTTTCCGTGCGCGCAATGCCGCCGCCACTGCCCTGCTCAACACCGTGCGTTCACCCAATGTGGTGCGCCTGCGACCGGAACGAATCTTTTGCGACACCGCCATCAAGCACCGCTGTGTCGTGCAACAGGGCAACCGGCTATACTATTCGGATGACGACCATCTTTCGTCGCTGGGTGCGGAACTTGTGGTGAGGGCGATGCTCGCCCAACGCTAGACGGCAGGTCATCAACCTGCGAGATGCGCGCGCTTTGTGACAATTGTCGGGAACAGCAGAGCAGATGACATCGACGTCGATCCTCCGGCAGGTACGCGACCGCGTCGGGTTCAATCCTTTCGTCTGGATCGCCTCGGTGCCGCGCATGAAGCGACGCATCGCTGAATTCACGGCTGCGCATCTGCCCACGGGCAAGGGACAGAAGTGCCTGGTCATTGTGACGCCGTGGCTCGACACGGGTGTGCCGTGGTTCACGCTCGCGGTTGGATTGATGCTGGGCGCGCGGGGAGAGAGCGTGACTTTCGCTTTCGACGATCAACGGTTTGACGACAACAGTCGGCGGCACAGGCTGGTCGCGTGGTCGCTCGGTCGGGTGATGAGTGGGGTTGCGCGCCATTTTCCGGTCGTTCGGGTGGCAAACATCACCCCGTCGCCAAGTGACGACGATGCCGACGCGGCCATTGCACGGCTTGCACGGCTCAACGCGACCTGGGCGATGCGTGGCGAAATCGTCGAGCAGGGGCGCGCCGTTATCGAGCATCGCAACGCAGACCGCATCGCCGCCGCCTATGGCAGGATTGCCGCGTTTTTCAGCGAGCGGCACTTCGATATGATGTTCGTGCCGGGCGGCATATTCGGCATATCGGGGCTTTGGGCACGCCTTGCCAGCGCACGCGGTATCCGTGTCGCAACCTTCGATACGGGCGGATACGAGACCGTAATGCTCGCTGCTGACGGGCTTGCCTGTCAGCTGCAGGACGTGCCGCGCGCCTTCACGACGATACGGGCGCGCGCCGATACCAATGCGGCTGAACGAGACGACGCGCTTGCCGCTGCCCGGATCGAAATTGCCAAGCGCCGCGCGGGATCAGACGCTTTTGAATCGCAAGTCATCGGCGGCGCTGACGGCGGCGAGGCGTTGCAGGGCGGCGTCCTCATCGCGCTCAATTCATCCTGGGACGCGGCGGCACTTGGTCCGCACAAGGTTTTCGACGGCAATACCGAATGGATCGTCGAAACCGTTCGCCGGTTGCTCGACCACAGCGACGTTCCCGTAATTGTCCGCCAGCACCCGGCCGAACGGCTGCCCATCGCCTATACGACCGACGATTACGCGGCGCTGCTGTTGCAGCATTTCGGCACGCATCCCCGGCTTCACTTCATTGCCGCCGCTGACACCGTCAACAGCTATGCTTTGCTGCAGCGCGTGCGGGCGATTATCGTTCACACCTCGACAATCGGGATGGAAGCCGCCGCATTCGGCGTGCCCGTGGTGACGGGATCCACGGCCTATTACTCGGGTCTTGGCTTTGTGAATCGGGCCGACACGCGCGCCGAATATGACGCGCTGCTGGTCGCGGCAGCAGAGGGCCGCCTGAGCGTTGATCCGCGACAGCGCGAAAATGCCGAGCTGTGCTTTTACGTCACGCAATGTTGCAACTGGGTGTTCTCGGTCTTTAATCCGGCCGACTATCGGCGGTGGAGCGTCCTGCCGCTTGATCGCTGGTATAAAGAGCCTGCGGTTCAGCGGATGCTCGAAGCGCTTGCAACCAATACGCCCGTAGCTGTACTCAACCACGAGGTACGCATCGCGACGTAGGATGCAGCGCCGTTGTATCGGTTCTGGTTTTCGTATAGCGGCAGTGATGCGTAAACAGACGCCGCAGAGGATCCCATGCAGTCTAAAATTTTGGTCACCGGCGGCGCCGGTTTCATCGGCGCGAACTTCATCCTCGATTGGTTTGCCAACGGTGGCGGACCGCTCGTCAACATCGACAAGCTAACCTATGCGGGCAATGCCCAGAGCCTGGCGTCTGTCGCAGATGATCCGCGCTATACGTTCATACAAGGCGACATCGCCGACAGCGAGTTGTTCACCCGCCTGTGCGACGAGCACCAGCCGCGCGCGATTATCAATTTTGCCGCCGAAAGCCATGTTGACCGATCAATCCATGGCCCCGAGGATTTTGTCCAGACTAACGTGATCGGCACGTTCCGGCTGCTCGAAGTGGCGCGGAGTTACTGGAAGGGACTCGGCGACGATGCTGACAGTTTCCGCTTTCTCCATGTCAGTACCGACGAAGTTTACGGCTCACTCGGCCCTGGCGATGCGCCGTTTACCGAGGACAACCGCTACGAACCGAACAGCCCCTATTCGGCGTCGAAGGCATCGAGCGATCACCTCGTCCGCGCATGGCACCACACCTACGGGATGCCGACGCTGATCACCAATTGCAGCAACAATTACGGCCCGTTGCAATTCCCCGAGAAGCTTATCCCCCTCGTGATTGTCAACGCGCTCGCGGGCAAGCCGCTGCCGATCTACGGCGACGGGATGCAGGTGCGTGACTGGCTGTATGTGACGGACCATTGCCGCGCCATTGCCCGGGTTCTCGACGCAGGCACGCCCGGCCGCGTGTACAACGTCGGCGGATGGAACGAGAAACCGAACATGGAGATCGTGAGAACGATCTGTGCGATGCTCGACGAACGGCGGCCAAAGAACGACGGCAGCAGCTATGCCAACCAGATTACCTATGTCACCGACCGCCCCGGACATGATCGCCGCTATGCCATCGACGCGTCGCGGATCGATTCCGAACTTGGCTGGCGTCCGGCCGAAACATTCGAAACGGGCATCGCCAAGACGATCGACTGGTATCTGACAAACAGCGACTGGATCGAAGCCGTGCAGAGCGGCAGCTATCGCGAGTGGATCGCGCGGCATTACAGCGCGCCGACCGCTGCTGCATGACAATTTTGTTATTGGGCGCTGACGGGCAAGTCGGCTGGGAATTGCGCCGTGCGCTCGCGCCGCTCGGATCATTGGTTGCGTTGACGCGGGATAAGACCCGCAACCCGGACGGATTGGCAGGCGATCTCGAAGACCTCGAAGGATTGCGCGCAACCATCAACAGGGTCGCGCCGAGCTGGATTGTCAATGCAGCCGCGTATACGGCGGTCGATAAGGCCGAAAGCGATGACGTGCGGGCCCGGCGCGTCAATGCGGATGCGCCCGCGCTGCTCGCGCAGTTGGCAGCCGAACGCGCGGCGTGGCTTGTGCATTACAGCACCGACTATGTTTTCGACGGCAGCGGCACGACCCCATGGCGCGAGAACGACGCGACGGGACCTCTCGGCGTATATGGCCGCACCAAGCTCGCCGGAGAGGACGCAATCCGCACCAGCGGGTGTCGGCACCTCCTGTTCCGGACAAGCTGGGTGTTCGCCGCGCGCGGCGGGAATTTCGCGAAAACAATGCTTCGCCTTGCGACCGGACAGGACTCGCTCAATGTCGTGGAGGACCAGTCTGGCGCGCCGACCGGGGCAGAGCTGATTGCCGACGTGACCGCACACGCGATGCGCCACACCAGCGATGACCGGTCGGGCACATATCACCTCGCCGCAGGCGGCTGTACCGACTGGGCCTCATATGCACGGCTTGCCATTGCCGAGG
>JANNCK010000393.1:0-2327 GCA_031386545.1 Sphingomonadales bacterium | reverse complement strand
GACAGTCGTGTCATCGGGCGACCGGCTTCGTCGGTGACGGCGAGGTCGATCCGGACCACGCGGCTGTCATCAGTGCGCTTGGTCTCGCGGACCCAGCGCCATGTTGCACCTGCGTTGACCACTTCGCCCTGATCGGTTCCGAATGCGGGCGGTCGCGGGTCGGTAAGAAGGTTTACTGCCAGATTGCGCACGACGATTTGGGCCGTGGTGGTGTCGGCGAGGCGTTGGGTGCTGAACAATGTTGCACCCTCAAGCCGCAGCAAAGCGAGCGCGGCGAGGCTGAAGATCGCCAGCGCGACGAGCATTTCGATCAGCGTAAAGCCGTTCGATTTATGAGACACGGATAGCGCCGTTCGCGGGTATGTCGATCCGCACCCGCACTGCATCCTTTGACAGTTCGACCGCCGCAGGTTCGCTGACTGCACCAGTGGTGTCGAAGGTCACGATCACCCGGCCCGTCTCGCCGGTTGTCGCCAAAATGCCAGCGGGGAAGGCGACGGTGCCAAACCCCTTGCCGTCATAGGGCAACCAGCGTCCGCTTGACCGCCGTTCCGCGCTATACCCCTTGGCGTCGATTACAACGCGCGTACTGCGCCCTTCAAGGATGGCATCATCGCGAATAGCGAGCGCGCGGGCGGCAAAGCGCACGCCCTCGTCGTGCACCCGCCCGCCCGGGTCGGGTATGGCAAGCACGACCGCCGCAGAGGCGAGGCCAAGAATAACGAGAACCACCATCATTTCGACCAGCGTGAAGCCGTTTTCGGCGGAACGCTTCAAGGGCGTGAAGCCGTTTCCGGCGAAACGCCTCGAAGACGTGAAGCCGTTTCCGGCGAAACCCGTCCGGCGACTACAGCCTGCCAAGTGGCGATGGGGTCGCCGCATGTTGCCTACCAGTTACCGACGTCGGCATTTTCGCCGGTGCCGCCCTCGACACCGTCAGCACCGAATGAATAAATATCATAGGCGGTATGCTTGCCGGGGTACTCGTAGTTGTATGCGCGGCCCCAAGGGTCTTTCGGCAGTTTCTTGATATACCCGCCGACCTGATAGCGCGACGGATCAGCAAGCGACGGCGGTGCCGCAACCAGCGCGCCCAAACCGTCCGCAGTCGACGGATAGTTCAGGTTGTTCAGCCGGTAGAGTTCGAGTGCCTGATCGATATTGGTGATGTCGATCCGTGCAGCCTCACTCTTTGCGCGGCTGAGCTGCGGCAA
The DNA here is from genome assembly GCA_031386545.1 of Sphingomonadales bacterium. Taxonomy (GTDB): domain Bacteria; phylum Pseudomonadota; class Alphaproteobacteria; order Sphingomonadales; family Sphingomonadaceae; genus Sphingomonas_O. Next base: position 1,113 of record JANNCK010000393.1, on the reverse strand, counting down.
GACGTTCACTGCAACGATCACCGACAGCAGCGCGAGAATGACGATGACGACCATCAATTCGACCAGCGTGAAGCCGTTTTCGGCGGAGCGCCTCAAGGGCGTGAAGCCGTTTTCGGCGGAGCGCCTCAAGGGCGTGCAGCCTGCTTCAGCAACAGCTCGGGCGGAAAGCAACTTTTTCATCAGGTACCAGCCAGGGTTTCGAGTTGAAGAATGGGAAGCAAAATCGATAGCACGATTGCCGCGACGATGCCGCCCATGACGACGATGATCGCCGGTTCGAGCAGCGACAGCGCGCTCGATGTGAAGGTATCGAATTCGCGTTCGAGATAGTCCGCCGCGCGTTCGAGCATCGTATCGAGCTGGCCCGACGCCTCGCCCGATGCCGACATATAGACGAGCAAGGGCGGGAATATCTCCGAGCGTTTGAGTGCCGCCGACAGGCTGCCCCCGGTTCGGACTGATTCGGCGATTTCGTCGGACGCCGCGCGCAGCGCGCGGTTGTGGACCGTAGCTGCCGTCAGCGTCAGCCCTTCGAGCAAGGGCAACCGGCTGCCGACCATTGTCGAGAGCGTCCGCGCCATGCGCGCGGCGTGCAAGTCGCGGGTCAGGCGACCGATCAGCGGGAGCCGGAGCCAGGCCCGGTCCACGCGGAAGCGCATGGCCTCGTCCTTCAGCGCGTAGCTTGCGCCGATGGCGAGCACACCAATCACGATCAGCAGCGCCCACCAATAATTCGACAGGAACCACGAAATGCCAATAACAATGCGGGTCAGCAGCGGCAGTTGCTGGCCAACGGTATCGAACTGTTCGACAACTTGCGGCACGACAAAGATCATCAGCGCCATCACCACAAAGGTCGCGACGATGGCCAACACGACCGGATAGGCAATCGCGGTCGTAATTTTGGCGCGCATCTGAGCCTGACGTTCGAGCAGCAACGCGAGGCGTTCGAGAATCGGCGGCAAGGTGCCTGCGCCCTCCCCCGCCTGCACCATGGCGCGGTAGAGCGGTGGAAAGCTGCGCGGTTCGCGGCCCATCGCGTCGGACAGGCGGCGGCCCTCGACGACACCCGAATGGACCTGGTCGAGGATGGTGCGAACATGGTCGCCTTCG
>JANNCK010000172.1:0-13880 GCA_031386545.1 Sphingomonadales bacterium | reverse complement strand
TTTTTTTGTGTCACAACCAGTGGCGTTCAAAACGGGGGCCGAGGCCGGTCAGCAGTTCATACTGCGAAAGACCCGAGGCAGCACTGGCAGCGGCCAAATCATAATCCACAGCAACCCACTCGCCTTCGGCAACGCGTCCTTGCGTTACGTCAATGGCGATTAAGTCCATCGAGACGCGGCCAAGGACGGGAAACTGCCCTGCCCCGCAGCTGCCCCGCGATGAAAACGCGCGCAGATAGCCGTCGGCATAGCCGATGTTGAGGATGGCGACGTCGGTGTCGCGGGTGGCGACGAAAGTTGCGCCATAGCCCACACTCTCGCCAGCGCCGACGCGGCGACACTGGATGATCTGGACTTCGGGAAACACCACCTGTGCGATATTGCCAACCGCCTCAGCACGCGGAATGCCGCCATAGAGCGCAAGACCGGGTCGGGTCAGGTTGAACGCGTAATCTCTGCCAAGACAAATCCCCGCCGAGTTCGCCAGACTGCGACGATTGGCGGGTACATCGAGCGCCGCAAACGCCGCAAACTGCGCCGCGTTCATCGGGTTGTCCTCATCTGCACAGGCGAGGTGGCTCATCAGCGTTTCGATCGTCAGCCCCGACAGGTCGTCGCGCGGCGACAGGCCGAGTCGGTTCATGCCGGTGTCGATCATCACGTCGCAGGGCAGCCCCGTCTGCCGCCAGCGCGCGACCTGTTCGGGGGTATTCAACACTGGCCGCGTGGCAGCGCCGACGGCGACATTCATGTCCTCCGCCCGGACCCCGTGAAGCACCGACAGCGCGCAGCCGTCGGGCAACGGACCCAGCGCCACCGCCTCGTCCCATGTCGAGACGAAGAAATCACGGCACCCAGTCCGTGCCAGCCGCGCGACGACCTCGCGCGCGCCGAGCCCATAACCATCGGCCTTGACCGCCGCCCCGCACGCCGCACCACCGCCCTGCGCCGCAAGCCATCGCCAATTGGCGGTCAAAGCGTCGCCATCGAGACGCAGGCGGAGCGGTGAACTCAAATTATCTGCTGACTTGGCTGAGGTTGTCGAAGCCCTGTCCGGCCTCTTAGAAAATCACGCACTTGGCGAACGGCCTTCGACAGGCTCAGGCAAGTCGGCACCGGGTTCGTCCAACGGCTTGCCCGCCGTCTCCTCAAGGAAAAACAGGCAGACAAAGAATGCCATCACAACCACCGCGACCGTGTACCAAAGGCCGGCATAGGCATCGCCCGTTTGCACCACGATATATTGCGAGATCAGCGGCAGAAATCCCCCGAAATAGCCCGTGCCAATGTGATAGGGGATCGACATCGAGGTATAGCGGATGCGTGCCGGGAACATTTCGACCAGGATTGCAGCGACCTGGCCGTAGGTCATTGCCGACAGCCCGACCATCAGGGCAATGGCGAGAATGATCTTCCACGGCTGTTTTTCGGCGGGGTCGGCTTTGTCGGGATAACCCGCTGCGACGATGGCGGCGGTATAGGCCTTTTCATCGAAACCGGCGATGCGGGTTGCTCCTACATTGAGAGCCACCTCGCCGCTGGCATATGGCGCAATCTTGGAAAAACTGATGCCGCGTTTGGCAAGATAGCCCAATGCCTTGGCGCAAGGGGTATCCTGTTTTGGCGCGAACACGCTGAAATCGCATTTGGGCAGTTCGAGCCGCACCGGCGAGCTTGCCGTGGCGCGGGCAAGGGCCGGGTTCGCGCCGTCGGCCATCAGGTGGAACAAGGGAAAGATGAAAATTGCGGCCAGCGCATAGCCAGTGAGCAGCAATTTCTTGCGCCCGATCCGGTCGGATAAAGCGCCGAAAATGACGTAAAATGGTGCCGCGATCAGGGCACCGATCGCCATGTAGGTCAGTGCCTCGGTTTCGCCGATGCGTGTTGTCCCTTGCAGGAAATACAGCGTCCCGAACTGTGAGGTGTAATAGATCACCGTCAGCCCCGCACCGACACCGAACAATGCCGTCAGAATGCGCCCCTTGTTGCCCGGGTGATTCCACGAATCGACCAGCGGATTTTTCGACGTCGTGCCAGCGGCCTTCATCGCCTTGAACACCGGGGATTCGCTCAACTTCATCCGGATGTAGAGCGAGATGGCAAGCATCAGCAACGACGCCATGAACGGAATACGCCAGCCCCAGGCCTCAAAATCGGCCGTACTCATCATGGCGCGACAGCCAAGCACCATGACCAGGCTGAGCAAGAACCCGCCGACCACCGATACCTGGATCCAGCTGGTGTATTGGCCGCGTTTGTTCTGCGGTGCGTGTTCGGCGACGTAGATCGCGGCACCGCCGTATTCGCCGCCCAGCGCCAGTCCCTGCAACAGCCGCATCGAGACGAGCAGGACCGGTGCCCAAAGGCCTGCGCTGGCGTAAGTCGGCAAGAACCCGATCGCCGCAGTCGCGCCACCCATCAAGGTGATCGTCACGAGGAATGTATATTTCCGGCCGATCTTGTCGCCGAAATAGCCGAACAAGATGGCCCCAAGCGGGCGCACGCCAAAGCCCGCGCCGAATGCGGCAAGGCTGGCAAGGGTCGCCGCAGTGACATTGTCCGACGGAAAGAACAGCCGCCCGAGCAGTGCGGCGAGGATGCCGTAGAGGAAGAAATCATACCATTCGAACACGGTGCCGAGCGACGAGGCGACGATAACAAGCCGGTCGCGCTTGGGATCGAGTGTTTCAGGAACGGCCGATCCCTCGGCAGCAGTTGTCTTATCGGTCATGCAATCCCCCTGCCCTGCGACATAGGGGCCAATCGACGCAGGGTGCAAGCGGCGAGGGCAAGCAGAGTGCGGGCAGACCCCCGAAGGCAAGGCAGTGCGGCGTTTTTAGGGCTGTCTCGAACATGGAAAGAGTCTGGCAAAAAATCGGCGTGTGGGACAGAGGCGCTGGTTTAGTGTTGTTTTTCAAGAGTATGTAGCTGTTCACCCGTTGCGCGCGCCGGCAAGATACGGCGATCTTGCCCATCAGCTTGTTGCGAATGGATTTCGCAATAGCCAAAAAATGGCTAAATTCCGCCACGGCGAGCAGTTCCATTGTGCGGAACAGCGAGAGGCCCAAGAGAGTGATGGAAAATCGTTTTTATTCAGTATGTTGGTAGGCCAGGACAAGGTGGGCAGACCAGCCAAGGGGGCCTGCCCGTCGTCACACGTTATTTCCGCCTTTTACCAACAACTTAGTGAACAGGAGAGGGCTCGCCACACCCTGTCGAGTCGCGCGCTGCCAAATAAGCCTTTTCAGGGGTGAATTCTTCAAAACAACCGCGCGCCATTCGCGACCGGCTGGTCGGGCGCAAACAGCACGACATTTCCTGCCGCGTCCGGGAACCCCAAGGTCAGCACTTCGGACATGAACTTGCCGATCTGACGCGGCGGGAAGTTGACGACGGCGGCGACCTGCCGTCCGACCAGCATCTCCAGCGTGTAATGTTCGGTGATCTGTGCGCTTGACCGGCGGGTGCCAAGGGTGCCGCCGAAATCGATGGTGAGCTTGAACGCCGGTTTGCGCGCTTCGGGGAAGGATTCGGCGGCAATGATCGTGCCGACGCGGATGTCGATGCGGAGAAAATCGTCGAAGGTTATCGGCGCAGCAGCTTCAGCGTCGGAATCCGGTACGACGTGCATTACTCCACCGTCACCGACTTCGCCAAGTTGCGCGGCTGATCGACGTCGGTGCCTTTGGCGACGGCGACATGGTACGCCAGCAATTGCACCGGCACGGCATAGACCAAAGGCGCGATCAGCGGGTGGACTTTGGGCATTTCGATGGTCGCCATCGCATCGCCGCCGGCATCGGCAATCCCGTCCGCATCGGAGATCAGCACGACTTTTGCGCCGCGCGCCATCGCCTCATGCATGTTGCTGACAGTTTTTTCGAACAGCGGCCCCGACGGCGCGATAACGATGAGCGGGACGTTTTCGTCGATCAGCGCAATGGGGCCATGTTTCATTTCGCCCGAGGCGTAGCCTTCGGCGTGGATATAGCTGATTTCTTTGAGTTTCAGTGCCCCTTCGAGCGCGAGCGGATAGTCCGGTCCGCGCCCGAGATAGAGCACGTCGCGCGCGCCCGCGATGGTTCCCGCCATCGCCTCGATCTCCGCATCATGGGCAAGTGCCGCATTGATGGCAGCGGGCACCTCAGTCAGGTGCAGAACGATTTCGCGTTCTTCGGCGGCGCTGAGCTTGCCCTTGGCGCGGGCGAGGTTGACGGCAAGCGAGGCCATCACCGCGAGCTGGCAGGTAAAAGCTTTGGTCGAGGCAACGCCGATTTCGGGACCGGCGTGGGTGGGGAGCAGCAAATCGACTTCGCGCGCCATACTGCTGGTCGGGACGTTGATAATGCCCGCTGTGGTCAGCCCGCCACTCTTCATGTGGCGCAGCGCGGCGAGTGTGTCCGCTGTCTCGCCCGATTGCGACACGACGATGCCGAGCATGTTGGGCAGAAGTACGGGATCGCGGTAGCGATATTCCGACGCGACATCGACCTCGACCGGCACACGCGCGAGCTGTTCAATCCAGTATTTGCCGATCATCCCAACATAGGAGGCAGTACCGCACGCGACGATAACCACACGTTCGATTCCGCCCAAGTCGAAGTCCATCTGCGGCAAGCCAACCTGTTCTTCGAGCGGGCGCAGATACGAGCGCAACGTCTGGGCGACAACGGTCGGCTGCTCGTAGATTTCCTTGAGCATGAAGTGCCGGTAATTGCCCTTTTCCATCAACGCCGCCGACACACCCGACAGGGTGATTTCGCGGGTGACGAGTGCGTTGTCTTTGTCGAAAATTTCCGCGCCGTCACGGGTAATAACGACCCAGTCGCCCTCCTCCAGATAGGCAATGCGCTGGGTCAGTGGTGCGAGCGCGAGCGCGTCCGAACCGAGATAGGTTTCGCCGTCGCCATACCCTACCACCAGTGGCGAGCCGAGCCGCGCGCCGATGAGCATGTCGGGGTGCTGGCGAAAGGCGATGGCGAGCGCGAACGCGCCCCGGAGACGCGGGAGCACCGCCTGCACCGCGTCCTGCGGTGACTTGCCCGCTTCGACCTGTTCGCTGACAAGATGGGTGACGATTTCGGTGTCGGTCTGGCTTTCGAAAATACGGCCCCGCGACATCAATTCTTCGCGCAGTGACTTAAAATTCTCGATTATCCCATTGTGAACTAACGCAACTTCTTGCGTGGCGTGCGGGTGGGCATTGGCGGTGTTGGGCGCGCCGTGGGTTGCCCAGCGGGTGTGGGCGATGCCGGTCAGGCCTGCAGCAGGGTCGCCAGCGAGTACGCGGGCGAGGTTTGCCAGCTTGCCCTCGGCGCGGCGGCGGACGAGTTGGCCGTCAACGACGGTGCAAATACCGGCTGAGTCATAGCCACGATATTCCATCCGCTTGAGCCCGTCGACGAGTCGGTCGGCGACCGCGTTCTTACCCACAATTCCGATGATACCGCACATATTAGATCAGGCTTTCGCTTCAAGTTGATAGGGAACACGGATGCCGGGCATGTTTGCCGGAAAATCCCTGGTATTTCTGGTAACGAGAATGCGTCCGCGAAGCTGTGCAGAGGCAAAGATGATCGCGTCGGGAGACTTAAGTCGCGGCCGTTCGCGCCGCAGAGCAGCAGCACGGCGCGCGATTTCCGGATCCAACTCGTCGATATCGAATCCCGAAAGAAATCGCTCCATTCCTGCAAGCATGTGTGGCGACCCCTTCGACATCACTTCTATCCATGCCATGCGGCTGATCCACGCCCGAGTAAACGGAGAGGTCGCGCGATCAATTTCACTTCGGGCAAGCTCCACACCACCCAGCGCATCAATCAATATGTTTGCGTCGAACGCGAAACCGCTCATACGGGTGGCTTGGCTTGAGGCATCTTGCCCGCGACCATATCGAGATAGATCTGGCGCTGCCGGTCGTCCTCCTCATCGAAACTATCGGGCGATTCGGCGCGCACCTCTTCGTAATCGTCGTCCCAGTATCGCGTCCACTCCGCGCGCCGCAACCGCTCGTATTCGTGCGGATCGAACGTAACGCCCTCGCGCGCCCAAAGTCCGAATCCAGCGTCTAGCCAGTCCTTGTTCCCCGACGCAGGCGTTTGTGCGCGATAGCTCGCAACGGCTTCACGCACGACAGACGCGCGCGAGCGGCCTTCATCGGCAGCCTTCGCGTCAAGCCACTCGATGTCGTCATCGGGCAAATCGGCAAGAATTCTTTTCATGATATACTGATATCATATCATGATATCGCGTCAAGCCCATTTGATCGCCGGGCCGAACCTCGACCTGATAGCGCGGCCCGCACTTCAGGTGGCGAGTGCCACAAGCGACAGCCCGAAAGCGGCCAGACAGACCAGCACGCGCGCCCGGTGCCTCGCCGCCCAGCGTGTCAGTGCTGCGGGCAAATCCGTGTCAGGCACAGTTCGCCGCTCGAAGGCGGCATTCGCCGATTTGAAGAACAACTGGTAGATCGCCAGCAAACCGCAGGTCAGCATAGCCGCCGCAACCGCTGCCAGACTTGCCGGTGCAAAGGTGCCGGACATCCGGATGGTCTGCACCGCCGCCAGCACGGTCGCAACCGGCGGTACAATCGTCAGCGGCGCGAAAAAGCGAAACAGCATCGGACCGAACATCGGGTGCAGTGCGAAAAAAGTCTCCGCCGACAATGTGCGAAAATAGGGGAGCAGGAGCCGGTCCTCGGCGAGCAGCGCCCCGGCGAGAAGGCCAAGGCTCAAGGCCGCAACCAACGGCAGCAGCTGGCTAACCACGCCCCTTGTCCTTGCGCACCGCCATCATCGTGCGAAATCCCTTGGCCCAGCCGGGTTTGCTCTCCTGCTTGCCGCGCGCGACCGCGAGCGCGTCGGGCGCAACGTCGGCGGTGATGACGCTGCCCGCTGCGACGATCGCACCCGGGCCGATCGTGACGGGGGCAACGAGTGCGCTGTTCGAGCCGACGAACGCGCCCGCGCCAATCTCGGTCTTGTGTTTGAAAAACCCGTCGTAATTGCAAGTAATGGTGCCCGCGCCGACGTTTGCCCCCGCACCGACTTCCGCATCCCCGAGATAGGTCAGATGATTGGCCTTTGCGCCTGCGCCCATCGTGGTTTTCTTGACCTCGACAAAATTGCCGACTTTCGATTTTTCTCCGAGCACCGCGCCGGGACGGAGGCGGGCAAAGGGGCCGACTTCGGCGTGCGGACCGACGATTGCGCCCTCAAGATGGCTGAATGCGCGGATCGTCGCGCCGTCGGCCAGCGTGACCCCGGGTCCAAAGAAAATATTAGGTTCGAGCAGGACGTCACGGCCGACGTTGGTATCCCAGCTGAACCAGACCGTCTCCGGCGCGGTCAGCGTCGCGCCATCGGCCATGACTTCGGCGCGGCGTGCGGCCTGCCAGCCGGCCTCGACGGCGGCGAGTTCGGCGCGGCTGTTGACGCCGGTAACCTCGGCAGCGCCGGTCTCGATCACGGCGCTTACCCGCCCCTGTTTCAGCGCGAGCATGACGATGTCGGGGAGGTAATACTCGCCCGCGGCATTGTCGTTGCCGACTTGGGCGAGGAGCGCGAACAGGTCGGCACTTTTGACCGCCATCAGGCCCGAATTGCATAGGTTCAATGCCCGCTCTGCGGTGCTGGCGTCTTTGTACTCGACCATTTTGGCGATGGTGCGGCTGTCCTCGCTGACGATGCGGCCATAGGCACCCGGGTCGGCGGGGCGGAAACCGAGGACGACGGCGGGGGGGGCATCGGCTGCGTTCAACCGGTCGAGCATCCGCCGCATCGTGTCGGCACGGACGAGCGGTACGTCGCCGTAGAGAATGAGGACATCGCCCTGAAATCCATCGAGCGCGTCCTTGGCCTGTAACACCGCGTGCCCTGTACCGAGTTGTTCGGTCTGTACCGCGACCTTGATGCCGAGCGGCGCGACCGCCGCCTCAATCTGCTCCCGCCGCGCGCCCGCGACGACCACAGTGTGGGCAGGGGCAAGTTCGGCGGCGCTCGCCAAGAGGTGGAGCAGCATCGGGCGACCCGCAATTGGGTGCAGAACCTTGTGCAGGTCCGACTTCATCCGCGTTCCCTGCCCAGCCGCCAGCACGACTACCGCTATCTGCCGCAAATTCACTCTCCTTCGTTGGCGTCGCCCTAGCCCTTGCGCCACTTGGTCCACAAGTGTCGTGCCAGCATCAGCGGCGGCATCCGCAGCCAGTGCGAGCGGATGTAGAAGGCGAGGCGAAGGAGCGGACGTGTCGGGCGACCCCAGCCGTCGCGGGCGAGGAGGCGGGCACGATACCATTTGTCCTTGCGGTGCCAGCGATCGTGCCAGTCAGGAATCGGCGTTCCAAACAAGTCGGTGGAGAGCCGCAAACTGCGGGTAACGGCCTCGACCAGACCGTGGAGGCGTGCGCGGGTGTCGAGCTTCGTCCAAAACCCCTCTTCATCGAACTCGCGGACCAGCCGGTCAATGTCCCACAGGTTCCGCAAGCCGCCCGCCAGATCGCCATCGGCGAGCAAATGCGCGGCGGCGTGGACGATCATGTCCTCCGGACACAATACGCGCAGGCCGTTTTCGAGGGGGGTGCTTGCCGCAATCAGCGCCGCCGCATCGGGCGTGGGCCGCGCCGTCAGAGGAAGGGTCGTGTGGTGGACGTCGATCATCCGGTCGCGCGTCGCATGGATGAGCGGGGGCAATTCGTGCATCCAGCGGCGATAGTATTCGTCGTCGTAAGGGTCGGGCTTGACCCATTCCCAGCCCGCCGCGAGCAACGCCGCCTCGACCTCGTCGAGCCGGTCGCGGGGGACGAGGATGTCGAGATCGCCGATCAGCCGCCCCTGCCCCGCGTCGAGCCCTGCCGCAATGAACGCGGTTCCTTTAAGGAGCACGACCGGCACGCCCAGCGGCGCAAGCGCACGGCGGGCCATTTCGGCTTCCCACAAGGCTTCGGTACGGCCGACCTCGGCGTCGGCGCGGGCGCTGTCGAGGACCGATTGCACATCGTCGGGCAGGTCGAGACCGTCGAGGCGGTGGGCGAGGCTGGCGAGCAGGCGTTCGGCCCGCGCGGCGCACAGGATGCCGGTCCATGCCTCTGTGTCGAGGTCCGCTGCGCGCGACGGGTCGGCGAGCAACGCGGCGACGGCGGCCCCGCTCACAACGCGCCCCACAAATCGTCGATCATGCGGCGTGCGGTGGGCATATCGGGGTAATCGAGCGCAACCGACGGCACGCCTTCGACAAGACCGGTCAGCGCCGCGAACCCGCGATCCCCCATAGCGACATAGTTGGTCGAGGCTTGGGTCAGCCGCACGAACGCTTCACTCGGCGGCACGGGCCGCGCCGCTTCGGGCAAACCGTAGCGCGGAAACAGGATCAGTGCCGGCGCGGCGGGGGTGTGCATCGCTGCCAGCGAACCGGCGGGCGGCATGACGTGGCGGATGCGGCCCTTTGGCGTGTCGTCCAGCACCGGGCCGAAACGCGCCGGGTCGAGCGTCGCCAGCGCCGCGTCGATGCTTTCGTTCTTCAGGCTGGAGGGGCGCGGGAACGGATGCGCCATGCCGGTTGCAGGCTCGATCAGCGCGAATTCGTCGCCCATGAAGCGCCAGCCGTCGCTGCCGAGAAGGGTCGCGAGCGTGGACTTCCCTGCGCCACTCTCACCAGTCAGGATCAGCGCGCACCCGTCGCGTTCGACGCTGGCGGCGTGGAGCAACAGGAAGCGCCGCTCGCCGAGTGCCAGTTGCAGGTTCATCCCCATTTCAGCAGCGAGGAGACCGAGCCGCAAGGGCAGCGGCACCGCCTCGGGCAACGTGTAATCCCCTGCAATTGCCACCGAGGGCCGCAGCCAGCGCCGCCACGGTTGCGATGGTTCGAGGCGAACGGTGAAGTCAGGGACGCCAGCAGGCTTCGGGTAGTCGCGGTACAGGTTTTCGAGCGCGGCGACGGGTGGGCGCCATGCCGAGCCGACGCGAAAGGCAACGGGGCCGACCTGAACGTCGAAGCGGTGGTTCATATCGCTTCGATCAGGCCGGTCGTGACAAGTTCGTCGAGCCGTGCCGAGAGGGCGCTGCGGTCCCCGGTCCCGACTTGGCTGAACTTGTCAAAGACCCCGTCCGCAAGGGCATCCGTCGAGGAGGAAGAAGGGCCTTCGACAAGCTCAGGCAAGTCGGGTGTTGGCTGGCTACCGAAAAACCGAGCAAGCAATGTGTCGAGATCGGCGTCGCCCGCCCCCAGCGCTTCAAGGATTGTCGGCACGACCTCTGCCACGAGGTGCGTCGCGCCCGAGCGGCGGTCGTAGATTGCGGTCATCGCGTCGAGACGGACATGGCGCAGCACGCCTTGCGGGGGCGCGCGGAATTTCATGAGCTTGCGCTCAGCGGCCCGGCATCTGGAGCGAGGCATAGCAAGTAAATCCGCTCTGCCCGCGTTGTAGGCGGCGGATGTAATTGGTCCACGCCTGGCTCTGTGAAGGATCGACACCGGGGAAGGAGTTGCCGTTAAGCGCAGCTTTGACGCTCTCACCCCTGAGTGGCGTTGCAGAACCGGGGAAGGCACCCGCCGTACCTGTCGGAACCACACTACCGTCAGCCGCGATATAGCTGCCCGCACGGCCAGCGTCAGGGACCGGAATCTGGCAGGTCAGTACCGATGTTGCCGCTTGGGCAATGGCAGGACGGATCGTCACCACGGCGGCAACGCCCAGACCACCGAGGCGGAGAAGCTGGCGGCGATCAGCAATATTGCCGGTCACGCCATTGGTTGCTGTGATGTCGTTTTCGGTGCTGTCGTTTGCCATTGTCTTGACCGGTCCCGCCCGTGTTTTTGCCCGCTAGTCCGAGATGCATAACGACAAATTCGCCTTGTGGCGATGATGATTGGTTAACAAGGGTGACCGGCACGACTAGGTCAAAGCCAGGTCCCGGCGAGTCGGACCAACGGGGATTTTTTCGCGTCATGATCCGTATTGTGCTTGCCGTGCTGATCGTCGGAATTGCCGCAGCTGTGGCGGCGGTCGCTCCCGATATGCGGATTACCGCTGTGCTGGTCGGCGGTTTCGTTGCGATCTTCATTGTGACAACCGGTCGTGTCGAAGGCACGCAGCCAAGCAAACGACCACCGGCAAACCCGCTGCCCGTTTCCGAACAGACCATCATTGACGCAATTGGTGAGCCGGTATTGCTGGTTGTCGATGGCCGTGTCCGCATTGCCAATGCTGCCGCACGCGCCTTGATCGGTGCGCATATTATCGGCGAGGATGTCCGCCTCGCAATCCGCCACCCCGCCGCCGCCGAAAGGCTGGGTGCGACCGGACGCGATGGCAGCGCGGAGTTGGTCGGACTCGGCGGGCGTGATCAGCGCGTACAGATGCAGGTATCGACGATTGCGCCGGGACGGCGGCTGGTTCACCTGATCGACCGGACAACGAGCTATGCCGCCGAGCGGTCCCGCATCGATTTCGTGGCGAACTCCAGCCATGAATTGCGGACGCCGCTGGCCGCGATCATCGGGTTTATCGAGACGTTAGACGACGAAAAAGCCGGCGGTGACGCCGAAGTCCGCAACCGTTTCCTGTCGGTGATGATGAAAGAAGCGCGGCGAATGCAGCGCCTGATCGACGATTTGATCTCGCTCAGCCGGATCGAGGCGGAAAAATACCGGCTGCCCGAAACGCCGGTCGCGCTGGGCTCCCTGATCGAAGAAGTTGCGGCCGACCTGCGCGATAGCGACGGCATGGTGTGTGCCGATTTGAAGATCGAAATCGAAGCTGACGTGCCGACGGTGGCGGGCGATGTCGCACAGCTGTCGCAAGTGCTTCACAATCTTGTCGGTAACGCCCTGAAATACGGAAGGCGCGGGACACCAGTGACAATTGCGTTGCGGCGCGACGGCGAGACGCTGATCCGCTTGTCGGTCGCCGACGAGGGCGACGGGATTGCCGCGGAACACCTGCCACGCCTGACCGAGCGGTTCTACCGCGTCGATCCGGGCCGCAGCCGTGCGCAGGGTGGGACGGGTCTGGGCCTCGCCATCGTCAAGCATATTGTCGAGCGACATCGGGGGCGGCTCGATATCGCGAGCACGCCGGGTGTCGGCACGACCGTGTCGATCCTGCTGCCGCCCGTACCTTCAGAAATAATATTGCCCACCGTCATCGTGGGCGATGTCACAATAATGTCACCAAAGTGAAACTTAAGTTACGCTCAAGCCCTGCTAGGGGCACTCGTAATCCGGGCGGTAAGCCCATAATTTTCGGGGGTAGAATGACCTTTTTCCGCGCAACTGCCGTGCTGACGCTCGCACTCACGACGCTGTCCGCCTGTGATTCAACCTCGGGCGGGGGCGAGTCGCGGAATCAGGTTCGCGCCGTTGGATCCTCGACGGTTTATCCGTTTGCGACCGCAATTGCGGAGCAGTTCGTCAACGCCAACCCAAAATTCAAATCGCCGATCGTCGAATCGACGGGCACAGGTGCGGGCTTCAAGCTGTTCTGCAGCGGTGTCGGCGCGGCATTCCCCGATGTGTCGAACGCATCGCGACGGATCAAGAAATCGGAATATGAGGCATGCGCGGCCAAGGGTGTCGACAAGATTGTCGAAATCCAGATCGGCCTCGACGGCATTGCCTTTGCAGAATCGAACAAGGGGCTGAAAATCCCGTTGACCGTTGCCGACGTTTATAAGGCGCTGGCCGCAACCCCGTTTGGCAAGCCCCAGACCGCCAAGACGTGGAAGGACGTGAACCCCGCGCTCCCCGACGAAGCGATCAAGGTTTACGGTCCACCGTCGACATCGGGCACCCGCGATGCGCTGGCTGAACTGATCCTAGCCAAGGGCTGTGACACCGACCCCGCGATGGCCGCGCTCAAGAAAAGCGACGAGGCTGCGCACAAGAAAATCTGTACGACGATCCGCGAGGATGGTGCATTCGTCGATGCAGGCGAGAACGACAATCTGATCGTACAAAAGATCGAAGCTGACCCGAAGGCAATTGGCATTTTCGGTTTCTCGTTCGCGTCCGAGAACAAGGACAAGTTGATGGCGAACACGCTGAACGGGATCGCACCGACCTATGCGACGATTTCGGACTTCAGCTACCCCGGCGCACGGCCGCTCTACATCTATGTGAAGGCGGCGCATCTCAATGCGATTCCGGGCCTGAAGGAATTCGTCGCCGAGTTTGCCAAGGCATGGGGACCGGACGGCTTCCTTGCCAAAAAGGGCATGGTCATTTCGCCCGAGGCAGTGCGGGCCGAAGCCGCGATTGCCGTGCGCGACTTCAAACCGCTCGATCCGTCGGTGCTGAAGTAGGCACGAACGTTAGAATAGAGGAACCGCGCCGGTGTCGCTGACACTGATTTTTGTGCTGGCCATCGGGCTGGGCGCGGTGGCGTGGCTGGTGGGCCGTGCGCGCGCGGGACGGTTTGGCGTTCCCGCCCGCGCGCAGCACTCGCTGCCGGGTTATCATGGCGCCTATGTGGCGCTGTGGACGGCACTGCCTGCGCTCCTGTTCGCCACAATATGGGCAGGCGTGTCGCCGGGGTTGGTGACGCAACGGGTTATTGCCAGCCCGGCGGCGGCAGCGCTTGCTGCAGACCCCTTCGGACGGCGCGCTGTTTTGTCAGAGGCGCGTGGCCTCGCCGAAGGGACTTTGCAGAGCGCGTTCAACCCTGCAGCAGTGGCGCTGGCACCGGAGTATAAATCAGCAAAACTGCATTACGGTCTGATCGGCCTCGTTCTGGCAACGATCCTGGCGTTTACGGGCGGGCTGTATGCGTTTTCGCGGATCAAACCCGATTTTCGCGCGCGGACGCGGGTCGAGCGGGCGATGACAATCACCCTGCTGATCGCCTCGCTCATCGCTATCCTCACGACAGTTGGTATCGTCGCTTCGTT
>JANNCK010000170.1:0-7079 GCA_031386545.1 Sphingomonadales bacterium | reverse complement strand
GCAACCCGCAGCGCAGCGGTCTTTTTGGTTTTGTAGACGTTGGCAGGACGGGCGTCAGGCTGGCTCGCGACATGCATCGCGCCACCACCGACAATGGCACCGCCGCAAGCGGCGACACAGAGTTTGGCTAGGGCCATTTTTACCGACATAATTCTGTCCTGTTCATCAAAGGCTGTTCCGGCAACGCTGTTGCTTCACCGGGACTGACCAGTGAGTGAGGAGTGCGGCGTTATTTCGCTGCCCGCAACCCGGTTAACTCGATTTTGACGGTCAATAACCGTGTTTTTCCCCATCCGCCGCCAACGATCACGGTTAATGTTTCATTTAGGGGCTGTTTTGGGGCCATTTGGCATCCGTGCAGACACAAATGTTTTCATTTCTGGTATTGATTTTGGGTTTTCACAGCAGTTTTTCATTTCGGGTTGTATGCTTGTGTGCCGTCTGGGGCCTGTCTATAGGCCGCGCCAACGAACGGGCTTGCATCCAAACGTCGATAACAGGCGGGACGGGACCGGCTTAGGAGATCGGGATGGCGACGGCATTAAATACGTCGGGTTTCGGACAGAGATCGGGTGGTCAGTTGAGCGCGGACGATAACCAAACGCACTACCGCCCCTCGGCGGAAGAGCCCTTTATGAACGAGCATCAGCTTGCCTATTTCAGGGCAAAGCTGATCGACTGGAAAGAGTCGATCTTGCGGGAATCGCTTGATACGTTGGCGACTCTTCAGAACGAACCTTTGCGCGAGCCTGACGTTACTGACCGCGCTTCGAGCGAGACAGACTGGTCGATCGAGCTTCGTACCCGCGACCGGCAACGCAAACTAATTGCGAAAATCGACTCTGCGCTGCGTCGCATCGAAGACGGTGAATACGGGTATTGCGAAGTGACCGGGGAGCCCATCTCGCTCGGCCGGCTGGAAGCAAGGCCGATTGCGACAATGACGGTCGAAGCGCAGGAGCGTCACGAACGCAACGAAAAAGTTTCTCGCGACGAATAACGCCGTCACCTCTGTTTACATTTTAGCGAGTATTTGTCCCTAAGCTCGTTGTCGCGGACAGCAAGATCAGGTTGGATAGATGATGGTAGAGAGCGAACAGGGTCAACGACAGGAAAAGCGCGATAGTCTTTTTCTGAGCGCGACCGTGGCAATCGAGGGCAGCAAGCCGTTTTCAACGCGCGTTCGCAATCTGTCGGCTGGCGGGATGATGATTGATGTCACCAGTGATCTGGTCACAGGCACGCCGCTTGTTGCCGAAGTTCGCGGCATCGGCGAAATAGCCGGACGAATCGCGTGGTCGTCACCGGGTCGCGCTGGTGTAGCGTTTACCGAGGAAATCGACCCACGTCTTGCGCGCGCGAGTAGCAGCCCGAAAGTCGGATTACCGGAATACCTAAAGTCGGTGCCCGGTCGTCGGCCTGGCCTTGGTATTCGCTGAGCTGTCCGACTATTGAGATCAATCCGTCGCGATTGCCTCCTTGAGCCTCAGCTTTTGTTTCTTCAGCAGCGCAATGAGTGTCGTATCCGGCTGTGGACGGCGCTGTTCGTCGCCAAGGCGCGATTCGATATTTGCGTGCTTGGCAGCAAGGGAAGAAACATGCGCGGTGTTCATGGCTTGCGTCTCCTTCGACTTGGAATACGCATACAATCATGGACGCGCGGTTTTGTCGCGTGGAAATCGCATCCGTTTCGACGAATCATGGCAATCGCGCTGTCAACCGTTTTGCCCGTTGAGGCGAACCGCCGGTCAGGCTAGCGTCCCCCCATGGATGACCGCGAACTCACAGGGCACCTAGATGCGATGAAGGTCGAGCACCGCGACCTTGACGAGGTGATCGCCGCGCTGCGCGTGGCAGGGGCAAGCGATCAAATAAGACTGGCGCGGCTCAAAAAACGGAAACTGCGGCTACGCGACGAGATCATCACACTCGAGTCGCGTCTCATTCCTGACATTATCGCTTAGCGAAGGTCGGCAATCGCGGTGTTGGAACAGTGCCATCCGACGTTTACCGTGAATTGCAATTTTACCGCAGCCTTGCCTGTGGCATGGGAAGCATGATGATCGCGAAACGCCTGATTGACGGCTTATATACCGAAGCCATGCTCCTCGCCGACGAAGTGCGCGCTTATTTCGACGAAGTAGGTCGTGATGCGCGTGACTTACTCGATCCGATGGACCGGGTGCTGTTCAGTTGTGAGTCGCTCAAGGTCACGACACGGTTGATGCATGTCATTGCGTGGCTGCTAACACAGCGGGCAGTTGAGGTAGGTGAATTGTCAGCATCCGGCGCGCGTGAATCTTCACGGCGCTTGGGCGGCGCGGTTGATAGCGATGCCGAAACGCTCGCGCGCCTTCCCGCCGAAGCACAACGCTTTATCGAAGCGAGCATCAACCTGTACGCGCGGGTTGCCCGACTTGAATCAGGGCTCGAAGATGATCTGCCCGCCGCCAGCCCTGCGCGCCAGTTGTTGAGCCGCTTGCAGCAGTCGTTCTGATGGGCGCAGGATTTACGTCGCTCGATATTATGGTGCTGGTTTCGTTGGCGGTCGCAGGCGGGTTCGGCGCGATGCGGGGGTTTGTCGTCGAAGTATTTTCGCTCGCCGCATGGATTGCCGGCGTTGTTGCAGTGAAACTGTTTCACGGCGGCGCTACCATGATGCTTTTGAAACCGGTGGGGACCGAGGGCGGTGCCTCGATCCTGGCGACGGCACTTGTATTCGGCGTGACGTTTCTCGTTATCCGGTTGATCGGCAACAAGCTTGGTCAATCGGCGCGCGACTCGTTTCTGGGGCCATTCGACCGCGTCCTTGGCCTCGGGTTCGGGATGGTGAAGGGGTTACTCGCCGCGACACTGGCATTTTTGCTGATGAGTCAGGTGTTTGATGTGTTCAATGGCCGCAATGCCCCGCGCCCTAACTGGATGCTCGAATCACGAACCTATGACCTGCTTCGCGCCAGCAGCACGGCACTTGTTAGCGCCGTCGAAGCGGGTCGTGCGCGATGAGCGAGCCACTCTACTCGCTCGACATTCTGCGACTGGCTGCGGCAACCGCGGACTTCCCCCGGCTTGCCACGCCCGACGCCACTGTGGAGCGGCGTTCGGTCACCTGCGGCAGCCGGATCATTGTGGACGTGATGTTTGACGCCGCCGGCCTAGTCACCGCCTATGGGCATCAGGTCAACGCCTGCGCCCTTGGCCAAGCCGCCGCGACAGTGTTCGCGCGCCATGCAGTCGGGCGTAGCGCAGCGGAAATTGCAATAGCGCGCGATGAAATGGGCCAGTGGCTGACCGATGGCGGTGCACCGCGTCCGGCATGGCCCGACATCGGACTGCTTGAGCGCGCTCGGGGATATTCGGCGCGACACGGGTCGATCCGGCTTGCATTCGAGGCCGCATCCGAAGCGATGGTGCCGGTAGTGAGATGAGCGGATCGCTGTTAATTGAGGGCGTCGTCCTGCTTGGAACCGGACTGCTGTTGGTCATGTTGTTCCGCCGGTTCGGGCTCGGCGCGGTCCTCGGGTATCTTGTTGGCGGCGCAATCATCGGTCCGCATGGTTTGGGTCTCGTCGGCGGTGCGGAAGCCAAGCTCGGCATTGCCGAACTGGGCATTGCGTTGCTGCTCTTTCTTGTCGGCCTCGAACTCAATCCCGCTCGGTTGTGGCGGCTGAAGCGCGATATTTTTGGCCTGGGCTTGTTGCAGGTCATGGTTTGCGGACTGGCGATTGCAGGCCTCATCTTGCTCGTGACGACATTCACCTGGGGTGCTGCGCTGGCGCTGGGCTTGCCGCTGGCGCTGTCGTCAACCGCGCAGGTGTTGCCTAGCCTTAAATCATCAGGGCGCATTGATTCACCGTTTGGCGAGCGCGCATTTTCGATTTTGCTGTTTCAGGATTTGTCGATTGTTCCGCTGATTACGATTATCGCGGCTTTGTCCCGGGCGCCGGCCGATCCGAATGTCCCGCCCGGCTGGGTGCTGGCGCTCTATACAATCGGCGCGATTGTGGGACTGGTGCTTGCAGGGCGTTTTCTCATCCGCCCACTCCTGCGGCTTGCAGGACGGCTGGGCGAACGCGAGTTGTTCGTTGTCATCGGTCTGTTCACCGTTTGCGCTGCCGGCGCCGTGATGGAGGCCTTGCACCTGTCGATTGCACTTGGCGCGTTTGTTGCCGGGGTGATGCTCGCCGATTCACCCTATCGCCACGAGATCGAGGCTGATGTCGAGCCGTTCCGTTCAATCCTGATCGGCCTGTTCTTCATGGCGGTCGGCATGGTCCTCGACATTGACGCGATCATCGCCAATCCGCTGTTCGTCGTCGGCTTTGCCTTGGCCTTGGTCGTGCTCAAGACCACATTGATTTTCGGTATCGCCAAAGCGTTCGGGATGGAAACGCGCCCGGCTTTCGGTCTCGGCTTGTTGTTGAGCCAAGGCGGTGAATTCGGTTTCGTGCTCTTTGCTCAGGCACAGGATGCGCTCTTGATCGAACCGCAGGCCGCAAGCCTGTTTGGCGCGATTGTGACGCTATCGATGGCGACCACCCCGTTTCTGCTGATGATCGCGCGCCGCTTTGAATTTGCTGCGTCGAAGGGACCATTGCCCGAAGGGCCTGAATTGGCAGGGCAGGCAAGCGCAATTGTCGTTGGCTATGGCCGCTTCGGGCAGACGGTGTCGCAATTGCTGATTGCCGAGCATGTTTCGGTCACGCTGATCGACATCAAGCCGTCGCAGATTGAACGTACCGCAGAGTTTGGCTCGAAAGTTTATTACGGTGACGGGCGGCGGCTCGATCTGTTGCGGATTGCGGGCGCTGAAAAGGCCCAGCTGATCCTGTTCTGCATCGACGATCCGAATCTGGGGCCAAAAGAACTCGAACCCGTCCTTCACGCCTTTCCACAGGCATCGGTGCTGGTTCGGGCATTCGACCGCCGCCAAATGATGGCCCTCGCCAATCTGGAGGCCTGCTTCACGATCCGCGAAGTCTATGAATCGGCGATCGTCATGGGCCGCCGCGCGCTTGAGGTGGTTGGCGTTGACGAAGACAAGATTGCCGATGTCGAATCGATGTTCCGGGTCCGCGATGCCGACCGGCTTGCCGCTCAAGCCGCAACCGGCGATTTGCACGCGCTTGAAGAGAATATGTTCCGCGCCAGCGGGCAGAGCATTCGCCGTGAAATCTGACATGGTCATTCGAGTCGCGGCGCTTTCCGCCGTCGTCGCAATCGGTTCCGGCGCATTCGGCGCCCATGCGGTAAGCGGGCAGGCGGCTGAGTGGTTGAAGACAGGTGCCAGCTATCAACTGCTCCATGCTGCCGCCGCAATCACCGTCGCGCGTCTCGACCCGCGCGTCTCTTGGATATTGCTCGGTGGCGCGGCAATTTTTGCGTTTAGCCTCTATCTGATGGCGCTCGGTGCGCCGCGCTGGCTTGGGGCGATTACCCCATTGGGCGGCGCGATGATGATCGGCGGTTGGCTATGGCTGGCGCTTGGACGCCGTCCGGCACCGATCCGAACAATAAACGACTGAGTCCCAGTCGCGCGCCCATTTCTTGCGCCAAGTGAAGGGCCGATCACAGGCCGGACACATTTTTGTCGGTAAATCGCGCTTTGCGACGCCGTTCGGCATCAGCGGGCGTCGGCGTCGAGGAAGGCTGCAACTTCGCTCAAGTCGATCCCGCGCGCGAGGAATGTTTGGCCGATGCCGCGTGCAAGCAACAGCGGCACGTCGCCGCCCTCGCGCTTCTTGTCATGCGCCATGTGCGCGGCCAGCGTCGTTCCACTGGCATTGGTCGCCGGGCGTGCACCAGTCGGTAGGCCGACATCGGCGAGGTGTGCTGTCACCCGGTTGCTGTCCGCTTGTGAACATAAGCCGCGCGCTGCTGAAAACCGAAAGGCGAGCGCCATGCCCGCCGCAACGCCCTCGCCGTGAAGCAGCCGATCCGAAAATCCGGTTTCAGCCTCCAGCGCGTGCCCGAACGTATGGCCAAGGTTGAGCAGGGCGCGAATACCCGTCGTCTCACGCTCGTCAGCGGCAACGATCCGTGCTTTTGCGGCGACACTGGTTGTAATCGCAAGGACCCGGGCGCTGATGTCTCCGTCAAGCAGCGCAGCGCCGTGTAGCTCGCACCAATCGAAAAACTGTGGGTCGTCAATCAGGCCGTATTTGACGATTTCGGCATAGCCTGCACGCAGTTCGCGGGGGCCAAGCGTATCGAGCACTTCGGGATCGATCAGTACAAGCTCGGGCTGATAAAATGCACCGATCAGGTTTTTACCCGCTGCCGTATTGATCGCCGTCTTGCCACCCACCGACGAGTCGACTTGTGCGAGCAGTGTCGTCGGAATTTGCACGAACTTGCACCCGCGTTTGACGATTGAAGCGGCAAAACCGGTGAGGTCACCCACGACCCCCCCGCCCAGCGCCACAATTGCTTCGCCGCGTTCGATTTCGAGAGCCAGTAACCGGTCGGTTAATGCCTCCAGCTGACGCCAGCTCTTGCTGCCTTCACCTGCTGGAACAATAACGGACTCAACGCGAATGCTTGCTGCTGCAAGCGCGCCCGCCAGCGATGAAAGATGCGGATCGACGACGTTGGCATCTGCAATAACGACAATGCGCCCATTACGGGCAAACGGCACCAAATGTCCGGCTGCTTTTGCCAGCAATCCGCCCTCGATCACAACGTCATAGGGACGCCCAGTTTCAACGCGGACAATTGTCATGCGGGTAGTTTTTCCATGATTGCGTCCACCGTTTCCTCGTGCGGCGCGGGGTGCGACATGACGTGGATCAGGGCGAGCGCGTAAACAGGATTCCGGACCAAGGCGAGTTCGGCAAGGACCACGCCGGCATCGCGCCCGGCGAGCAGTGGTCGGTCATTGCGGCGTCCGACCCGCTCGGTCAGCGTTTTGATATCCGAATCGAGCCAGACTGTCGTTGCTTGGTCCAGAATAAGTGCGCGTGTTGCTGCATTCATGAAAGCACCGCCACCGGTAGCAATGACGCGGGGTACACCGTCCATGAGTCGGGCGATGACGCGGCGCTCTCCGTCACGAAAATGCGCTTCGCCGAATCGTTCGA
>JANNCK010000407.1:0-3103 GCA_031386545.1 Sphingomonadales bacterium | reverse complement strand
CGCCTGCTCCGGCTTTTGCCTTGGGCAGCGGGACTGGTCGTTTTAGCCTTTGCCCCGCTATTATGGTGGCGGCATCGACGGAAACTACGCACACGCCACCGCTAGAACCGCAATATCCCCTCACCGGAATTTATATTTTCTGCCGGTGCATAACACGGGAATTAGCGGCCCTGATGTCGGCCTGAAGCGCTTCAACCCTTACAGATTCAGCTAACCGCCTTCACAGTCGGCGCGCCACAATCGACGCGATCCGTGCCGCCATAACGCGCACGCCCTTCGCATTCGGGTGAATGCCGTCAGCCAGCATCAACTGCCGGTCGCCAACCACACCCGCCAGAACAAACGGATCAAGAGCCGCGTCGTATGTGCGTGCCAATTCCGGATACATCGTATCGAACCGCCCCGCATAGTCGGGGCCAAGGTTGGGCGGCGCACGCATCCCTGTCAGAACGACCGCAATGTTGCGTCGTCGCAACTCGTCGAGCATCGCAACCAAATTCGCGCGCGTCTCGACTACGGGAATCTGGCGCAACACGTCGTTTCCACCCAGCCCGAGTATCACCAAATCCGGCTTGCGCGGCAGATTATCGAGCGTGAAAGCAAGACGCTTGCGGCCCGCCGAGGTCGTATCGCCAGAAACGCCAGCATTCACCACCTTTGCATTGATGTCCTTTTGACGCAGCAGTGTTTCGACATGCGCAGGCATGTTTTCTCCGCTCTTCAGGCCGTACCCGGCGAACAAGCTATCGCCGAATGCGAGGATCAGCCGCTCCGGCCCTTTCACGGAAACGCGAACTGTGGAGATCTGCGCATTTTGCGCCATCCCTGTCCGGTTCGCGACATCGGTCTGATTACATCCCGCAAGCAATGCCACTTGGAGGAATGCCGCAGCACACACATATGGGGGAAGACTGGGTTTCACGGGCATAAACTTTGATCTCTTTTGATGACGGCCACGATATGGTGATTGATGCCTGCGGCGTCACCCTCGCACTTGGCGAACCACCGACGCAAATTCTTCACGGACTCGACTTGCAGGTCGAGCGGGGCACAAGCGTCGCCCTGCTCGGCCCGTCGGGGTCGGGCAAATCGTCACTGATGGCGATCCTTGCCGGGCTGGAACGCGCAAGCAGCGGTCTTGTGCGGGTCGACGGCCTCGACTTCAGTGGACTAAACGAGGACGGGCTGGCACGCGCCCGGCGCGGGCGGATCGGGATTGTACTCCAGGCATTCCATCTGTTGCCTACTATGACCGCGCGCGAAAATGTCGCAGTGCCGCTCGAACTCGCGGGCGTGGCCGACGCCTTCGACCGCGCTTCAGCCGAACTCGACGCGGTCGGTCTCGGCAACCGGCTCGACCATTATCCCACGCAATTGTCAGGCGGCGAGCAGCAGCGCGTGGCCATTGCCCGTGCGCTCGCCCCGCGCCCGGCGCTGGTCTTTGCCGATGAACCCACCGGCAACCTCGATACGACGACGGGGGCCGCTGTGATGGACCTGCTGTTCGCGCGCCTTGCGGACATTGCGGCAACGCTGTTCGTGATAACCCATGATCCCAGTCTCGCCGTACGGTGCGACCGCTTGATCGAGATGGCCGATGGTCGCATCGTCGCGGATAAAACTCAATGAACCAACGGGCAGCGGCGAGCGATTGGGCGCTGGCCATGCGGCTGGCACGCCGGGACCTGCGCGCGCGATTTCGCGGCCTGCGGCTACTGCTCGTCTGCCTTTTCCTTGGCGTCGGTGCGCTTGCCGCAATCGGCAGCCTCGCCAGCGCAATCGAAGGTGAGCTTGCCGCGCGGGGACAGGTGTTACTCGGCGGCGATGCCGAATTCGAAATCGGGCAACGCCGCGCCGAGCCGAACGAACGCCGAGCCATTGCAGGGGTTGGGCGCGTATCCGAAACCGTCCGGATGCAGTCGATGGCGATCCGCGAAACCCAGTCGGTACCGATCGAACTCAAGGCGGTCGATGTCAGCTACCCGCTTTATGGTCGCCTTCGCCTCGCTGACGGACGCAATGTTTCAGCGCCCCCTGCCGATACCGCGTGGATTAGCGCCGCACTGGCCGACCGGATGGCCGTTGGGACGGGCGAAAAATTAAGGCTGGGCAGTGCGACATTCCGTATCGGCGGCATTATTGCCGACGAGCCCGACCGTCTGGGCGAGGGATTTACGCTTGGCCCGGTCGTCATCGTGTCAATGGATGGCCTTACGCGCACCGGCCTGATCCAGCCCGGCAGCCTCTACCAGACCAAATACCGCGTTCGCATGGTCAACGGAAGTCCCAAGGCTGCGGTCGAATCCTTTGAACGCCGCTTTAGCGAAGCCGGTTGGGAAACTCGCACGCGCGACCGCGCTGCCCCCGGGGCCTCGCGCTTCGTTGATCGCATGGGTGAGTTTCTGACGCTCGTCGGGCTAGCTGCGCTCGCGATTGCGGGGATCGGCATTGGTGGCGGCGTATCGAGCTATCTCGCTGCACGCCGCCGAAACATCGCTATGCTGAAGGTACTTGGCGCAACATCGGGCATCGTTGCGCGTGTGTACCTCATCCAGATCGCGGTGGTCGCATTGGTCGGCATTGCGGCGGGGCTTGGCGTCGGCGTGGTCGCGACGCCGCTGCTCGTGGCCCTTGCGGGACAGGCGTTGCCGGTGTCGCCCGGATTTACCGTACAGCCCATGCCACTCGCCCTGTCGGCGCTTTATGGACTGTTGATCGCTCTCGGAGCGGCTGCCGTGCCACTTGTTCAGGGCGCAGAGGTTCCGGCGGCGGCTCTTTTACGCGGTGCGGTTGATGGACGCGGCGGCGGTCGCTGGCGCGCATTCGGCTGGATGGCGCTCGCAGCAGGCGGTCTGATCTCCATAGTCCTGCTGACATCCGCACAGCCCGGTCTAAGCGGCGCATTTCTCGCGAGCGTAGCCGCCGCCTTGCTTCTACTCGCCGGACTCGGTTGGGTTATCCGCTTTGCAGCCTCCCGCGTCCCGCGCCCGCGCCACCCCCTACTTCGACTTGCCATCGCCGGACTTCACCGGCCCGGCGCACGCACGGTTGCGCTCGTGGTTGCCCTGGGTCTCGGGCTAACCTTGTTCGTGCTGCTGGCGGC
>JANNCK010000377.1:0-3515 GCA_031386545.1 Sphingomonadales bacterium | reverse complement strand
CCTCGGCAGTGAACCTGCAGTCGGCCTAACCGATTCGAAGGGCGGCGGCGGGGGGTGCCCCCGGCGCCGCCGCCGTTTTCTTTCCCCTCTACTCCAACGAGGCAAGCGGACGCGATGAGCCCTCTCGAATTCTACCGCACCCAGTCGACCAAGGCTGCCTCCGATGCCGCCGCCGCTACGCTCGACAATGTCCGCGACCGGTGCCTGCGTGCTGCTGCTGCTTGGGACACGATGGCCGAGCGGATCGAACGCACCGAAGCCATGCGCGAAGGTCGTCCCGGCAGCCGCTGATGATTTAGCGGAGTGATGTGACTGCGGGTGATCGCAGGCATTTATCCATATCGCCCTTTGGCTTTGCCCGGACTGGTCGTGCGTAAGGCGCAACCACGACGGGAAATCCAATGCCGACCGTGCCGAATCGGTTCTGGCCGCGGCATTTCATCACTTCGGCGAGCAACTTCGGCGGCGTATCCCACGCCTCGTAGCTCAGCCGGAACGTCCCCCAGTGCATGCCATATGCTGTCGTCGCACCGAGCCGGTCAAACACTTCGGCGGCGTCGATAGGGCCGAGGTGGCTGCCGATGCCCATTTGTCCGGGCACGAACCGGAACGCGCCAACCGGGATGAGCGCAAGGCGTACGGCCCCAAGCTTTGCTGCCTCGCGTGGCCATTGCCCGTCGCCCATGCCGGTGTCACCCGCGAAGAACAGATTGCCGCCCGATGGCAGAATGACCGTGAAGCTCGACCACAGCGCCCGGTTGCGGTCAACGAACCAGCGGCTGCCCCAGTGGTGGTTGCGGGTAACGACGATCGAAGCGCCGTTTTTGAGCGCCAGCCGCGTCCCCCATTCTGCCGCAACCGCCTTCACACCGCCGCCTTCGATGACTGTGTCGTTGCCCAGACTCGTCACGATCAGCGGACGGTCGCGATCCCACAGTCGTTTCAGCGTCGGCAAGTCCATATGGTCGTAATGATTGTGGCTGACGACGACGAGGTCGATCTTCGGCAAATCCTCGAAGCGGATGCCGGGTTCGGCGACACGGGCGGGTCCGAAGCCGAACGGGCCGCTGGTGTCCGACCAGATCGGGTCGGTCAGGATATTGAGGCCGTTGGTCTGGACCAGCCAGGTCGCATGGCCAACCCAGGTCGCGACCATGCGGCTGCCCTCGACGCGCGCCTCTGGCTTGGCGGGAACGACCCGCACCTTGGCCGGCCACGGCGGGCGGGCGTCGCTGCCGGTGATGGAGCGGAACAGGAAATTGCCGCGACTGGTTCCACCGGGCGGCACCGCCGTGTCCTCACCATCGGGATTGAAGAAGCGCGCGCCGTCAAAATGGGCGCTGTGCGGTCCCTCGTAATAAATGCGGTCGAGGAATTTGGGGACGATAACCACCGTCAGGCACAGCACCACCACCAGCCACAACAGGCCGCGACCCACATATTTGATTGCGCGCCGCATCCCGCCTCGTCACTCTTGCCACGATGATGGCGATAGCGTTTCTGATTGCAACGGCAAGCGTCTCTGCGGCGCCCGCTGCCACTGTTCGTGTCGAATTCGATGCGCGGCGGATCGGGGCAGGAGTCGCGACGGGACGTGCGGACCGCGCCACGGGTCGTGCGGTTACCGTGGATGCCCCGGTACGGATTGCCAGTGTCTCAAAGCTCGTGATGGCGCTTGGGTTGATGCGGCTGGTCGAGGCTGGCAAGCTCGATCTCGACCGCGACGTGTCCGGCTACCTCGGCTGGCCGCTGCGCAACCCCGACTTTCCCGAGGTGCCGATCACGCTGCGGATGCTGCTCTCGCACACCTCCAGCCTGCGCGACGATGCCGATTATGCGATCCCGCTGGGCGGCAGCGTGAGGGCGAAGCTTGCCGACGCGCGGGCATGGGACTCCGATCATCATCCCGGCAACTGGTTCCATTACACCAACCTCAACTTCCCGGTCGTCGCGGGCATTATGGAGGCAGCGACGGGGGAACGGTTCGACCGGCTGATGGCGCGCACCGTGTTTGCGCCGCTGAAAATGGCGGCGTGTTTCAACTGGACGACGTGCAGCGATGCCAGGGTTGCCCGCGCCGTCGTGCTCTATGCGACCGACGGCAGCGTCCGGCGCGACGATCTGGCGGGAAAACGGCCTCCGTGTCCGGTGGTAGTGACGGCGGGCTGTGACCTGACCGGCTATCTTCCCGGCAGCAATGGTGCCCTGTTCAGTCCGCAGGGTGGTTTGCGGATTTCCGCCCGCGACCTCGCGCGGATCGGCCAGCTGTTCCTGAAACGCGGTGGTGGCTTTCTCAAGCCCGCGTCGCTTGCTGTATTGTCGAAACCGCACTGGGTGTTCGACGGCGGTAACGGCGATACCGAGAACGGATTTTTTTGCAGCTATGGCCTTGCCGTGCAGATTCTCGGCACCCCGAATATGCCCGATTGCCGTGACGACCCGTTCGGTGACGGGGTGCGCCGCATCGGCCATGCGGGTGAGGCTTACGGCCTGCGCTCGGGCCTGTGGATCGACATCAAGCGGGGGAAAGGCGTGGCCTTTTTTGCGACGGGCATCGCCGATGACGCGGTCAAGGGGGTGTCGGCGTTCACCGCTGTCGAGGAACGGCTCGCCACGGGAAAATGAGGAGGGGATGATCGACCCGCAACGCGCGGCGACAGCGCCAACGCGGGTGGCGCAGGCGGTGGAGTGGGTGGCGACGGGGAGGAAGCGGAGCTGGAAGCATGAGAATTGCTGACGGTTTCGCCGAGTCGTTGGCTAATTTGCGTGGGTTAGCTTCCCACGCTTCACCGGGTGCGCCACAGTTTTCTCGACCAGTTCAAAGAGCGAAGGCAAAGTGCCCCAGCAGAACATAGCAAGAACAATAACCATCGTCAAGCTAAATCACCAGCCGTTGGCACGTTCGTCACGGGCCGATAGGAGAGGATCATGCCCGACGCGCTCCTCGACGGCACCGTCCACATCCTCCCCGACGACCTGCGCGCGGCGATTGGCGCCGTCGTCGCCGCGACCGGTTTGTGGCAAAGCCTCACTCCGCTTGGCCGCAACGAGTTCATCTGCTGGGTCGAAGACGCCAAACAACCCGCCACGCGCGCCCGCCGCATCGTGCGGACGTTCGAAGAAATGGCCGAAGGCAAGCGGCGACCGTGCTGCTGGGCGGGATGCGTGCACCGGACGGACAAAGCGCCGAGTGCGTGGCAGCGGGCTGTGTTGGTGGAGGGGCGGCGGCGGTAGGCTGGTTCTTGCCGGGGACAGGCCCTTGGCTGTGCCCCGTGCCCCACGCGGGTTCGATGTCGGTGGGGAGATAAGTATACTGTCCCCGGAACTCCCGCTGTCCCCGGAACTCCCGGAACTCCCACCGGAACTCCCATGCTTCGTTACGCAGCTTTGGCGAGCGTCGAAACCTCAGACCGATACGAAGGGGCCGGAATCGGGTCACCCGCGTCGCGCGCGACCTCCAGCCACAATTCTATTGCGACCTGAATTTCCCGGATCGCGTCCTCGGGCGTGTCGCC
>JANNCK010000333.1:0-4980 GCA_031386545.1 Sphingomonadales bacterium | reverse complement strand
GCCGCCTGTCACGCCTCGTCCCCCCCAAGGAGGCGAAGACGACGCGCGACGGCATCACCGATGGGACGCTCGACATCGTCGTCGGCACGCATGCGATCCTCGCCAAATCGGTGGATTTCAAGCGGCTCGGCCTCGTCATCGTCGATGAGGAACAGCGATTCGGCGTGACGCACAAAGAGCGTCTGAAGGCGCTCAAAACCGACGTTCATATGCTCACCCTGACCGCAACGCCGATCCCGCGCACCTTGCAAATGGCGATGTCGGGGCTGCGCGAGCTGTCGGTGATCCAGACCCCGCCGGTCGACCGCCTCGCCGTCCGCACTTACGTCATCCCCTGGGATCCGGTGGTGCTGCGTGAGGCATTGCTGCGCGAACATTATCGCGGCGGGCAAAGCTTTTTCGTCGTCCCGCGCATCGCCGACCTGCCCGACATCGAGGATTTCCTCACGAAAGAGGTGCCCGAGATCAAAGCCGTCACCGCGCACGGCCAGATGTCGCCGACCGAAGTCGAGGACCGCATGTCGGCGTTCTACGACCGCAAATACGACGTGCTGCTGTCCACGACCATCGTCGAAAGCGGCCTCGATATTCCGACCGCCAACACGATGATTATCCATCGCGCCGACCGTTTCGGCCTCGCGCAACTCTACCAGCTCAGGGGTCGTGTGGGCCGCGCCAAGACCCGCGCCTATGCCTATATGACGACAGCGGCGAACCGCCAGATGACCGAAGGGGCGGAGAAGCGCCTGAAAGTCCTGAGCGATCTCGATAGCTTAGGGGCAGGATTTCAGCTTGCATCGCATGATCTCGACATCCGCGGCGCGGGCAATCTGCTCGGCGACGAGCAATCGGGCCATATCCGCGAAGTCGGTTTCGAACTTTACCAGTCGATGCTGGAGGAAGCGATCATGGAGGCCAAGGCCGGCGGCATTATCGCCGCGCGCAAGGCCGATTTGTCGCCGCAGATCACCGTCGATGCGCCGATCCTTATTCCCGAGGATTACGTCCCCGACCTCGACCTCCGCATGTCGCTCAATCGCCGGATCAACGAGTTCGACGACGCCGAGCGCATCGAGGCATTCGGCGCGGAACTGATCGACCGTTTCGGCCCCCTGCCCGATGCCACCGAAAACCTGCTGACCCTGATGTCGATCAAACTTCACGCCCGCAACGCCCACATCGCCAAAATCGACGTCGGCGCAAAGGGCGCGTTGGTCAGTTTCTGGAACGACAGTTTCCCGAACGTGTCCGGCTTGCTGGCCTATGTCGACCGCCTGAAGGGCACCGCCAAACTGCGTCCCGACAACAAGCTGAGCATCTCGCGCGACTGGGACACACCGAGAGTGCGGCTCAACGGCGCGCTGCAACTGTCGAGGGGGCTGGCGAAGGTTGCGGGGTGAAGGTGGGTTTTGGTGGGGAGCTGACGGTCCGCTTTTGAATTCAATCACCTCGAAAGCAGACAAAACTATGGTGCCCGCCTGAGAAGAAACGTGCTCGTCGCGCCGGTTCGTGGCAAGACCGCTATACCTTTTATACTAGAACCGTTCGGCGAGGCTTGCAGGATTAAGATCGCGCCGATGACCCCCTTCAAGGCGTTGTTCTCTACGACCGTGTACCGGTCTGGCATGACAACCGACGCAGTCGCCCCTGCGGAATCGCCATCGATGGGGACCGATGGGCCGCCAACCCGAGCTTCGTAACCTGAGCCCTGCGGGGTACGGTTACTGAACGTGCCGCCATCGAGCTTTAAGATCCAGTCGCTGGCTCCTTCCGCGAGCTGCACGCCGCTTCGCGTCCATTTCCCGTTCAACTGGTGGTCGGTACCTGGGTCACGCGAAACGAGCCGCCAAGTCGTCTGGGTATCGACCGCCGTTCGCGACTTATTTGCGAAACTCGTGACGAACCAAGTGAGTGTTTTGCCATCAGGCGACAGCACGTAGCGACTGACGTAGACGATCTGTCCCTTGACGCGGTTCGTCTCCCTGACCTCGTCAGGAGAAAGGATTTCGACCCGGGTTTCATCGACGTAGCCGCTGCCTTTTGCACGATGAAACTTGCCGTCGACCGGGGTTGCAGATGCTGACTCGGAGTCGGTCGCCCGTGTGAAGCCTCGCTTGTCGAGGCCGATGCGAAGTAGCGCATTGCTGGATTGGAAACTTTCGGTGTCGAAACGCCAGCGTCCTGTAAATGCAGCCTCGGGCGAGACCGACGGAGGGCCATTTGCGACGAGCAAAACTGCGCACGTAAGCGCAATGATAAAGCTGCCCGCCCTAGACCGCGACCCGTTCATCAGTCGCGACCTGCCTAACATTTGTGGCAGCAATCGGACCAAGAAGTCATGGCATCTAAAGACCGAAAACTTGTCGCAAGCCGACACAAAGTCCTCCCCGGAAGCGGTCATGCGACGAACCGGTCCTATTTCGGTCCGAATCGTGAACAAACTGCTGTCCTACAGCGACTTGTTCGACCAATCTGTTCGGCGGGCGCATGTGCGTCTTGCTCTTTTAAATGTTGGAAGAAATGTGGCTAACCCAGTGAAGCGAGGGAAGCTAACGCGCGCGTTTCTGCGCTTTGTGCCGAGTCGCGGCGACGCTCAAACCGGCCGTGAAATCACCAGTTCGAGCAACCCGTCCACCCCCACAGCTTCGGCAAACAGGAACCCCTGCCAGTAATTGCACCCCTCCGCCGCCAGCAGTGCGAGTTGCTCCTCGGTCTCGACCCCCTCGGCGACCACGGCGAGGCCCAGCGAGCGGGCCATATCGATGACGCCGCGCACGACAACGCGGTCGCGCGTCGTGCCCGTAATGTCCTGCGCCAGATCCTTGTCGATCTTGAGATAGTCGAGCGGGAGCGCCTTCAGCCACGCCAGCGATGAATAGCCGGTACCGAAATCGTCGATGGCCACCCGCACCCCGCCCGCACGCAGCGTCGCGAAGACATTGGCCGCACTTTCGAGATTGTCGATCAGGCCGCTTTCGGTGATCTCCACCGTCAACCGCGACCGCGGAAAGCCCGACGCATCGACCATGACCAGAAACGCCTCGGCAAAGCCCGCCACCGCAATGTCTTTGGCGGTCAGATTGATCGCAAGGCGCAAGGTTGACAGCGCGACCGGCCATGCCGCCGCAATCGCCAGCGCGCGGTGCTGGACATGCTGCGACAGGGTGAGCAAATAATCCGAACGTCCCGCCACCGCGAACAGGGTGTTGGCCCCCAGATCGCCGTGATCGGGATGCCGCCAGCGCGCGAGGGCCTCGACGCCGATCATCTTGCCTGACGAAACCTCGATCTGCGGCTGGAACAGGACTTCGATTTCCTGACGGTCAAGCGCGCTCCGCAAATCCGATTCGAGGGTGGCATCGAACAAGGCCTCGCCGTCGTCATCGGCCCCGATGGCGCGGACTGCCGATGTGCCCGACATCCGCGCCTCGGCCAGCGCAAGGCTGGCGCGGCGGAGCAGGCCGACCGATTCTTCGCCGACCGCACTTTCGACCACACCGATGCGGCAGCCAATGGCGACGATCTGGCCGCCGATCATGAACGGGCGGTCAACCCGGGTGCAGATGTCGGCGGCGAGCGCCTCTCCCCTGCCCTGCGGCACCAGCACCGCGAATTCGGCCCCCGAAACGCGCGCAATCGTGGCGTTGGGATCAACCTCGCGTACCGCCCCGGCAATGCGTTGGGCGACGGCCCCGAGCAATTCGTCGCCGACTTCGCGGCCATAGGCGGCATTGACCGCCTCGAACCGGGTTGCCGCGACCAGCAATGCCGAGACGCGGCCCGCCTTCAACCGTCGCTCGATCTCGCTGGTTGCCTTGGTCCCTTCGAGGACGACACCGCCCTCCACGCTCGATGCCGCACGGCCGTGCATCGCACTCCCGACAATCAGCCGCACGGCTTGCGCTAGCTCGGCCTGCGGAAACGGGCTCGTCAGATAATGGGTCGCGCCCGCATCGATAGCAGCGGTTATCCATTTAATGTCGCGCCCGGGCACGATGGCCAGCACCAGCGCCTGCCCGGCCAGCTCGCGGATTGCCGCCAATGCGGAAACGCCATCATCGCGCAGGTCGACGATAACGCCGGCAGCACCTGTTTCCTGTACGCGGTCCAGCGGTTTGTCGAAACCGCGCGCACCCACGACCGTCCACCCGCTGCGCGACAGGGCCGTGACCAGCGCGTTGCGGTTGACGCTCGACATTGCCAGCACGGCCGGTCGGGTCGGATCGGGTGTCGGGGCTGTCAAAGTCTCTCCATTAAAAGCCACGCTACCCGCACCGCTTGTCGCGCGCCAAGGGTAAATGTAACACCCCCAATAACATGACGGTTAATTCAACACAGGCTGCAACGGCAATGCACGACGGCCTTGGTCGCCGGATCGACTATGTCCGCCTGTCACTGACCGACCGGTGCGACATGCGCTGCCGCTATTGCATGGCCGAGGAGATGACATTCCTTCCACGCAGCGAAGTGCTGACTTTTGAGGAAATCGCTGAACTGGCGCGGCGCTTTGTGGCGCGCGGGGTGACGCGGATCCGGTTGACCGGTGGCGAACCGCTGGCACGGCGCGGTGCGGTGCAGGTCGCTATCGAGATTGGCAAGCTGATCGGGAATGGTCTCGACGAACTCACGCTGACGACCAACGCGACGCAACTTGCCGAACACGCGGCGGGGTTGTGGGATGCGGGGATCCGGCGAATCAATGTCAGCCTCGATTCGCTCGACCCCGACCGCTTTCGCTACATCACGCGACAGGGCGATCTGGCGCGGGTGCTGGGCGGGATTGAAGCGGCACGCGCTCAGGGTTTTGCGATCAAGATCAATATGGTGGCGCTCAACGGGCTGAATGACGACGAGATCGTGCCGATGCTACGCTGGTGCGGCGAGCGCGGGTTCGGGTTATCGCTGATCGAGACGATGCCGCTGGGGCAGATCGATGATGATCGTACCGACCGGTTTTTTCCGCTGACCGAGGCGAAGGCG
>JANNCK010000299.1:0-6201 GCA_031386545.1 Sphingomonadales bacterium | reverse complement strand
CGCTCGCCCTTCGGCGTCGTGCCATACACTTCGTAACAGCCACCATCGACCTTGGCCTTGCGGACCTGCCAGCCCTGCTTGACGAGCTTCGCGGTCAGCACAGCCGGTGTTTTCCAGCCCGATTGCGGACCAGCATTGCATTTGATGGTGCCGGTGGCGTGAGCGGGGACGGACAATGCAGCGAGAACAGCAGCGGCGGAAATGGCAAAAACAGTCTTCATCGGGGTAATCCTTACAAAGGTTGGCGCGGGGAACGGATCAAACGAATGATGAGTAGCAGCGCGAGCGGTGCAAAGTGAGCCAACGCCGCGACCAGATTATTATGGACGAATATCCAGTGCACGAGAGTTAGCAGCGCCGCTGGATAGACCAGCCGCTGGAGCCGTTTCCAGCTGGTCCGCAAAACACGCACCGAAGCTGTATTGCTGGTCAGCGCGAGCGGGATCATCAAAGCAAAGGCAACCCAGCCGGTCCAGATGCCGGGCGCGGCAACCTCCGCGATCATGTCCGCTAGGACGCCCATATCAACAACATAAAACCCGAGGTGGAGGACGGCATAGCTGAACGCTGCGACACCGATCGCGCGTCGCCGCGCCAACAACCAACGCAACCAGTCGCGTGGTCCGATGACCGCGATCAGCGGCGCGATCATCATTGCGACGATCAACAGCCGCGCCGAAAACTCACCACTCGTCTGCAACAGATCGGCAGCCGCGGCAGCGCTGGTCCAGAATGCCCGCATCATCGCCGCCGCCGGAATGGCCAGCATGACCCAAAATGCGAGCTTGTTATTGAGAACTATTCGCATAAAAGCCCTCTATCGGTGGTTCGGTTAGCCTGCAAGCCCGGTGGTAACATCGCTCGATTCCCTTTCCCGTTGCGGCGCGTTAGACAAAGCTATGCGCCGCATTGCCCTCCTCCTCCTCCTGCTGGCCGTGTCGGCGTGCATTTCAGCGCCGACCAATCGTCGCGCACAGGTGGAGCCAGTGCGTGGCACCGATCCAAAGGCGTTGCGCCAGTGCATCGCCAAGCTCGACCGTATTGCCGCACGCTATGCCTTGTTGCCTGACCGGACATTCGGTGGCGGGTGTTCGGCCCTCGGCAGTGTGCAGTTGCGCGACATCGGCACGCCCGTGACTAATCTTGGTGCGATGACGTGCGGGCTTGGTTACGCTTTCACCGTCTGGGTGCAGTCCGATCTGCAAGTTCCCGCGATGGGCGAATTCGGATCGCCGGTCGTGCGGGTCGAGACGATGGGCAGCTACAGCTGTCGCAACGTCAATGGCGCGGCGTCGGGTAAACTCTCCGAACATGCTTATGCCAACGCCGTCGATGTTGCGGCCTTCGTCCTGAAAGACGGTCGGCGGATCAGCGTGCTGGGCGGCTGGAATGGTGATGAGCGCGAAGCACGTTTCCTGCGCAGCGTCCGCGCCTCAGCCTGTCGCCGCTTCAACACTGTGCTGAGTCCCGAGTATAATGCCCAGCACCGCGACCATCTGCATTTCGATATGGGCGGACGGCCGTTCTGTCGCTAGGACTGCTGGCATGACAGAAACCCGTATCCCCAGCCGCGTCTTTCCGCGTGCCGCCACCGAAGCCGAAACCGCCAAACATGGCATTTCGACCCCGCAAACCGAACACCCCGCCTATAAGCTCGCGTTTCAGGATATGGATTTCCTGCTCAGCGAAGAATTGCGCCCGGTGCGGTTCCAGCTCGAATTGCTCAAGCCCGAACTGCTGCTCGACGAGGCCAAGATCGGGTCGATGATGGTGTTCTATGGCTCGGCACGCATTCCCGAGCCCGGGGTCAAATCGACCAACCCCGATCCCGCCGTCGCCGCCAGCCTCGAAGCCAAGGCACATTATTATGACGAAGCGCGTAAACTGGCGGCGCTCGCCAGCGCGACACCGCTCGACGAAAACGGTATGCGCCACTTTGTCGTGTGTTCGGGTGGCGGGCCGTCGATCATGGAAGCGGCCAATCGCGGCGCGCAGGACGTGGGTGCCGAATCAGTCGGGCTCAACATCGTGCTGCCGCACGAACAGGCCCCCAATCAATATGTGACGCCAGGCCTGTCGTTCCAGTTCCACTATTTTGCCCTGCGCAAGATGCACTTCCTGTTGCGTGCACGCGCGGTCGCGGTCTTCCCCGGCGGGTTCGGGACGTTCGACGAGACATTCGAGCTGCTGACGCTGATCCAGACCGGCAAGATCAAGCCGATGCCCGTCATCATGTTCGGCGGGGAGTTCTGGAAACGGGTCGTCGATTTCGACGCGCTGGCCGCTGAAGGGGTGATTTCGGCGAAGGACATCGAGCTGATGACCTTCGTCGAAAGCGCCGAGGAAGCGTGGCAGGTCGTGCAGGACTTCTACGCAAAATAGGGAACGGACGCCTTTGGTAATTAGGGACTGTCCCTAATTATCAGGCGAATGCTCGAACGTGGATACCGACGGCGGATAATTGGGGACTGTCCCTAATTACCCTGCGCGAACCTACTTCTTGGCAGGCTCCGCTGCGTTCGCCGGAGCCGTCGCATTTCCAGCTGCCGCTTCAGCCGGCGCAGCAACTGCAGCCGGCGCTGCGGGCAGCGGCAGGTTCGACCCCAGCCCGTTGAGATAAACCAGCAAGTTCGCCCGATCTTCAGGCTTGGACAGACCCGCAAAGCTCATTTTGGTGCCAGGCGCATAAGCCTTGGGCGAAGTCAGCCAGTCGTTCATTGCTTCAAACGACCATGGCCCGGGCTTGCCGATCAGCGCATCCGAATAGGCAAAGCCCGCCTGATTACCGTGCTTGGCCCCTACGATGCCGTACAGATTGGGACCAACGCCGGCCGCACCGCCTTGCGTTACAGTGTGGCACGAGGCGCATTTCTTGAAAACTTCGGCACCCTTTGCCGCGTCGGCGGTCGGGAGCAGCGTCGCGATCGCGACCGGCGCTGCGGCTTCACCACCGCCTGCTTCTTCCTCAACGCCCTCGACAACATAGCCCATATTCTCCGGACGCTCCGACGAAAAAATCTCGGTGCTGACCAGAGTCGCGCCCAGCGCAACGATCATTGCGCCAAGGCCCATCATTGCGACGATGTTTTGCCGGTTGTCCATGTGCTTGCCGAATGTCCTGAAAAATACGGTTGTGGCGTTGCGCCGCCCATATAACCGACGTCCCACAACCGCAAGCACGCTTGCGGTTACAGTTGCAGCCGGGAGCCTTCACGCTTACGCGCCCGCGCTACATGCAAAATTATCCCGCCCCTGCCCTGCCCATCGTCGCCGCGATGACCCAAGCCGCCGAAGCCGCGCCGGAACGCGCGGTTTCATTTCAGGGAGCCCCTGGCGCGAATTCGCAAATTGCGGTCGAAGAGGCCTTTCCGGACGCGCTGCCGCTGCCCTGTTTCGCATTCGAAGATGCCATCGATGCCGTGAAGGAGGGGCGCGCCGATTGTGCGATGATCCCGATTGAAAACTCGCTGCATGGCCGCGTCGCCGACATCCATTTCTTGCTACCCGAATCTGGACTGGTCATCACCGGTGAGCACTTTCTGCCAATCCGCTACGCCCTGATGGGCATGGGACCGATTGACGGTGTAAAGCAGGCGACCAGCCATCCGCAGGCATTGGGCCAGTGCCGCCATTGGCTACGCGCGCGCGGCATTCAGCCGGTTGCCTATTCGGATACAGCGGGCGCAGCGGCGCTGGTTGTCGAGGGCGGCGATGCCAGCGTTGCCGCCATTGCCCCGCCCCGCGCCGCCGCGATCTATGGTCTCGATATTCTCGCCGACGGGCTTGAGGATTCATCCGACAACATGACCCGCTTCGTCATATTGGCGCGCGAGGCGCCGCTGCGCGAACTGCCGCAGGACGTGATGACGACGCTGTTGTTCGAGGTGAAAAACGTCCCCGCCGCACTTTATAAAGCGATGGGCGGCTTTGCGACCAACGGTGTCAACATGACCAAGCTTGAAATCTATCAACGTGGCGCAAGCTTTGCTGCGACCGAATTCTTTGCCGAAATCGAGGGCCGCCCCGATGACCCCGCCGTCGCCCGCGCCCTCGACGAACTGGCCTATCACACGAAATGGGTGCGGTTGCTGGGAACGTATCCGGAAGCGCGGAAGCGGGGGTGAGCGCGGTGTCGCCGTGAATGGCGAAAAGTGGTGGGAAGCGGACTGGCGGGTTTGGGGATACCCCCGGTCGAAGCAGACCTTCACTGTTTGGGTATCATTTGACGGCAACCCGCCTCAATTGCGGACGTTTCCAAGGCTGGCGGTCTTGCTCGATAGCGGCCATAAGGACGCAAAGGGGTGAGTGCTGCGATGGACGACGACTTTGCTTACGGGCTGAGCAAGAAGAACCGCAATTACATCGTAAGCATTGTGTTCGGGGCGCTGCTCTTCTTTGGGCCTGTCCAGCCATATGGGATGGTCATTCGCGTAGCCTATCTGGCTGCTATCCCAGCGATCGTCTGGCTGGCGCTACGCTATGTGGGCGGCAAGCTGGATATGAACCCATTTGATAATGATCGACTCAATCGCGGCATAACGGCAGCGATAGCAGGAATGCTCATAGTGGCCGCTTATCAATCAGCGACAGCGACCCATCATGGCGAGTGTACCCAGACGGTGAGAGACGGTCAGGGCGGATATGAATGCGTGGGCGATATCGTGACGGCCAAAGGGCCTGACAGTGGCACTGCTATCATGTGGATTGTGTTCGCGGGAGTGGCATTCTGGGTTGCTACTTCGCGCCAATCGAACTGAGGTTTGGGGAACAATCCCAATGACCGAGAAGCCGACATTTGGAGACATGACAGAAGCTCTAGGCGGTGTGGTGGTCGTCTGGGGAATGGTCGAAGATGGCGTTCGATCAATGGTGGAACATACCGTTCTGGCTGCTCAGCCCAACTCAGAAATGAGGGGCATCGTTTTGGCTCATATGGACTTCCGATCTCAACTTGCGATGCTCAGGAAGTCGCTACACACCTTCAAGCCGAATGACGATTGGGCGAAGGAATTAGACGCGCTGCTGGCCGAGATTGAGGGCAAGCTTCACGATAGGCGAAACCGCTATATCCATGACCTTTGGCGTGATGATGCAGCAGGCGGCATCGTCCAGATTGAACGCGGTAAGGGCGAATTCAAAGTGGATGGAAAGGGGAGCAATGCGCGCCTTGTCTGGAAGGAACCCAAGCCAGCTATCATTGATGAGCTATGGGAGTTCTTCGAGCGTATCAGCACGGTCTATGAAACTCTGCTGCGCCTGCAGACGCGCTATATGGAATTGGTGATCGAGGACACGAAACGGCTCCAGCAAGAGAGCGAGCAGCGCAGATATACCAAGCTAGCGGACTTGTTTGGGAAAGCGTGAGTGCCCCGTGGTTTCAAAGCAGTGGCGCGTATAGACCAAGCCATCCACAGCGTCTGCCGACTTTGTGAACTGCCCCCCGCTGAGTGGCCCAGCCCCGGTGAGAAAGTCTCACAGCGGAAGGGCAGTTATTCGAGCCTACTGGCCCCTGACCCGACATTCTGAAATCGGCCCAACTCTCGCCGGACGATTGTTGCTCAGCGAATGGCGGGTTTCAGGAAACCGATTGGGTGCTCTGACCGGCCGCAATGGGGCGGAAGCAGCCTCGTACAACCTGCTAAAGAAAAGTCTGTCCTACACTCTTTGTTGTTGATATGTTCCGATTCGCTGACCGCTCTTTCAGATCGTTGACGCTGCCCCGCACGGCCTGAGCGCCGCCGCATCCGCTCGAGCGTTGCCCTCCGGCAACATGTTTCAGGTGTGAACTTTGTGACCTTTGGCGGAAATCAGCCGTTTTCGGTATCATGAGCCTATCGCATCCGGGCCCTTACCCGGCAGTCCGGGCTGCTATCTAGCCTCCTGTCCCACCCACGCCTTCAACAGCGAATGCGCGATCGCGAACGGTGGCGGTGCCTTGAACCGCGCATTTTCATCCCCTGCCAGCGCCGCAATCGCCTCCTCGCGCGTCACCCACATCGCGTCTTCGAGTTCCTTCGGGTCGATGGTGATCTGCTCCGCCAGCGCCTCGGCCACACATGCGATCATCAATTGCGCGCCGCCGAACGGCCAGGGCTGGCTCGCGACATAGCGCACCGCCCCGCACGGCACGCCTGCCTCTTCCATAATCTCGCGCCGGACAGCTTCCTCGATTGATTCACCGGGTTCGAGGAACCCCGCCAG